>JBAREU010000283.1:0-6021 GCA_049796515.1 Solirubrobacterales bacterium | reverse complement strand
GCTCCCTCGGCCTCTTCACCCTCGTCCTCGGCTTTGGGCGCTTTGCGAGCCGGCTTCTCCTCGTCTTCCTCGGGCTCCGTCTCCTCTTCCGCTTCTTCCGCCTCTTCGGCCTCGTCTTCGGTCGTTGCAGCCTCGACCTCGGCCTCGATCTCGTCGCGGAGATCGACTTCGCCGCTCCCAGTGTCCTCGCCATCGGGAGTGAGGTCGTGCTGCTTACGGAACTCGCGCAGCTCAGAGGCTGAGACCTCGAGCTGGTGGGCGATCCATGCGTCGGTCCGACCCTGCCGCACCCAGGCGCGGATCTGGTTGAGCTGTGGCTTCAGTGAGCGTCGTGCCATCGGCGCGCGAGTCTATTCAACCTGGACGGCGGGTCGCGGGCGGCTAGGCCATCAGGAAGGAGAGGGCCTCGAACATCGCGACGATCACGACGACCACCGTTGCGGTCAGGCAGACGGCCAGCACGCTGAAGCGCACCTTGCCGTGCTGCTCGTTGCGGGTCATGCGGCGCTCGCGCGACCGGCTGGCGGCGCGACGGCGCAGCTGCTCGCGCCGGCGACGCTCCAAGGTCGTCTCCTGCTCGAAGGCAACCTCGAACTGGTTGATGCTCTGACGCATTCTCATAGAGGCCGGCCCGAGGGCCGCGCGGCGGACCGTAGCAAAGCTGCAAGCGCACTTGCAGGCATAAAACGCGCCTCAGGCGCTGGATGTGACGACGATCACGGCCCGCAGGCACCCCAGAGGCCGCGCCCGGAGCGGGCAGCGGCCCGCTCTAGTCGCCGCAGGTGGGGCGCGAAGCGGTCATTTGGCGGGATGGTCAGAGAGCGCGCCATGCCGCGACGGATCAGGGTCGGGTTGAAGAAGCGGTCGCCGACATAGACGTAGGCGAGAAACCGCCCGTAGACGTCGCGCCGCTCGACACCGAAGACCAGCCGTACCCGCCGCCCCTCCAGTCGCCGCTTGGTGAACCGCGACGCGCGCAGGCCGAAGCACTGCACGGGCTCCCCGGGCTTCACCGTCTCCGGCGTATCCACGCCGATCAGCCGCACGTCCTCGACCTCCCCATCGATCCGAGCCTCGATCGTGTCCCCATCGACAACCCGGACCACCTCCACATCGACCGATGCCGGTCCGGCGTTCGGATTCTCCTCCCAAGGCCGCAGCACTACAAGCGCCACTACGGCCAGGAGCACACAGCTTCCGATGACATCTTTTCTCACAAGTCGGCAACCGCCATGCGCCAGCCGGCAGCGCTTAGAAGCGTCCCGGTAGGGGTGGAACGTCTTGTACTTTTTTTGCGGCGAGATCCGCGGACGGCCGCCACCGAGCTTCAAAAAAAGTTAAGTGGAACCCCTGCCGGGACGCTTCCCTAGGGAATACGCCGCACGTTGGAGAGCAGCGTCTCCTTGATCTGAGAAATGATCTCCAGCGCCTCGTTCCACTCGCGCTGCCAGACATTGCGGCCGAAGATCACGCCGCTGCCGCCCGCCTGCATGATCTCGCGCGTGTGGTTGAGCACGGTCTCGTCGTCGACCTTGGAGCCGCCCGAGAGGACGACGAGCGCCCGCCCGGCCGACTCGACGCAGTGGCGGATCGCCTCGGCCTGGTCGATCTCCATCTCGTTGTAAGGGGCCTGTGCGTCCTTGTCCTTCTCCGGGTCGATCTTTGGCATGTTGAGCTTGACCACGTCAGCGCCCATCTCCATCGCCAGCCGCGCCGCGTAGTCGATCGCGTAGAAGGAGTTCGGGCCACCCTTGCCTTCGACCGCTTCGCCGCGCGGGTATGACCAGACAATCAGCGGCATCCCGTAGCGGTCGCAGTCTTCCCGCACCGTCCGCAGCTGGGCGAGATCCTCGTCCTGGCGCGGCGAGCCGACGTAGAGCGTGTAGCCGACCGCGTCGGCACCGAGCCGCACCGCGTCCTCCACGCTGGCGTTGCAGCTCGAGAAGGCCTTGGCGGAGGAGGGGATGTCGGTCTTGCCGTTGACCTTGAGGATCAGCGGCACCTGGCCGGCGTAGTCGGGGTAATACTTGCTCGCCATGCCGATCTGGCAGGCGAGGGCCGAGTAGCCCGCTTCGGCGGCGAGGCGGAACTGGTAATCGGGATCCTTGGAGGCGGGATTGGGGAAGAAGTCGCGCGGCCCGTGCTCGATCCCCTGGTCGATCGGCAGCAGCATCAGGGTGCCGTTGCCCGGTCCGAACTCGAACAGCAGGCGGCGCAGGCGGGTCCGTTTGCCGGGCGCCAGCTCGGCCAGAAGCGATTTCTGCTCGGTCAGGCTCTTCAACTCCACGCTCGATTCCTCCTTGAAGACGGTGTTCCGGCAGTATGCCACCGGCGGCGCCCGGCCAGCGCTCGCGACAGGGCGGCTATCCTCGATTGACCATGAGCGAGACTGAGCTCAGCGTCATCTGCAAGAACTGCGGCTCCGAGGTCAGTCCCTACGTAACCGAGTGTCCCTACTGCGGGGCGAGACTGCGCAAGCGGGCGCCGAAGCTGGAGCGGCGTGGAGACGGGTTTGAGCCGAAGCCGCGGCGTCGTCCCAGCGGCAGGCTCTTCCGCATCAAGCTGCCCAAGCGCGGTGGCGGCCCCCACCGGCCCTATGCGACCGCGGCGGCGATCCTCGGCTCCGCGGCGCTGTTGCTGGTCGAGCAGGCAACCGGCGCCTCGCTGGTCGAGATAGGCGGGCTCACCGTGCCCGTCGAGGGCGAGTGGTGGCGTTACTTCACGGCGCCGTTCGCCTACGTGGACGTCGGCTACCTCTTTGTCGTCGCCGTCGGCCTGGCGATCTTCGGGCTCGGCGTGGAGCGACGCCTCGGCAGCCCCGCAACCGCCGTGCTTCTGCTCGCCTGCGGCTCGCTCGGGATGCTGGCGGCCAGTGGCGTTGCCCAAGGAGAGGTCACGGTCATCGCTGGCGGCAACGGGATGGCACTGGGCGCCGTCGCCGCCTGGTTTGCGATCCGTCGCGCTGAGGCAAACGGGGCAGTCGACCAGGACTACGACCAGATCGGCGTCGCCGTCGCTGCTGCTGTCCTGCTGGCGCTGCCGATCTTCGAGTCGACCGCTGACGTCTTCTCCGGCCTGGCCGGGGCGCTGGTTGGCGGCCTGGCGGGCCTCGCCGCCGGGGCGTTGCGACCGTCGGAATGAGCGCCTGCCGTCTAGATGGTTGATTCCACGACCCCGCACGCCTGGATGACGCACGTGGCGCTGCGCATCTCTGCGTCCTCGGGCTTGCCTTTGCAACCAGCAAAGGCTGCGCCCTGCGTCCTTGATCTGCTTGACCACGCGCGCCCCCAGTCATACGCGGTCGTGGAATCAACCATCTAGGCTGAGCCGTCATGTCCCCTGACGATGCCGACGCCAAGCGGCTCGAAGCCGCGATCGAGCGGCTGGCCGAGGCCGATCGCTTCGCCGAGGCGGAGACGATCGTCGCCCGCGCGGCACCGCAGTTGCAGCGGGTGCTGGCGGCGGCGCTTGCCGAGGGCGGTTGGTTCGGCGAGTCGCATGAGAAGGAGTCGCTGAAGGCGGCGACCGTTCCCGACCCAGAGGAGCGGATTGCCGCTGTGCGGACGCTGCTCGCCGAGGAGGCGCGGATGGGGATGATGGTCGGAGTCGCCGTCGGCTGGGCACTGAAAGAAGAGATGAGCGAGGGCGGGGATCGCCCGGAAGGAGAGTGCTGAAGATGGAGATCAAGTTCCACGGCCACTCGTGCTTCGAGCTGAGCGAAGGGGAGACGACGGTTCTGGTCGATCCCTTCCTCAAGCCGAACAACCCCGCCGCAGTCGTGACCGCGGCGGAGGTCGAGCCGACCCACATCGCGATCAGCCACGGACACGCCGACCACATCGCCGATGCGGTTGGCGTGGCGAAGCGGACCGGGGCGCACTGCGTCGCGATCGTCGAGCTCGCCAACTGGCTCGAGTCGCAGGGAGCGGAGGCGGTCACCGACCCCAACCTCGGCGGCACCGTCGAGTTCGAGTGGGGCTGGATCAAGCTGGTGCCCGCCTGGCACACGAACACGATCCCGGGCTCCGAAGAGGCGCCGTTCAGCGCCGAGCACGGCATCTCGATCGGCGTCCCGGCCGGGCTGCTGATCAACATCGGCGGCGAAACGGTGTACCACGCTGGCGACACCTGCCTCTTCAGTGACATGAAGCTGATCGCCGAAAGGAATCCGGTCGACGTCGCCCTATTGCCGATTGGCGGCCACTACACGATGGATCGTCACGACGCGGTTGTCGCTGTCGAATTCGTCGGCGCCGGCATGGTGATCCCGATGCACTACGACACCTTCCCGCCGATCGAGACCGACGCCGGGGCCTTCAAGGCGGAGGTCGAGAGCAAGACCTCCTCGCGGGTCGTGCTGCTGAAGCCGGGAGAGGCTCACTCAGCCTGACGGCCGCGACCCGAGGGTTGCGATTACCCCCAGCGAAACTGGCTGACTAGCCAATATCCCTGCTAGTCTCGACCGGACCGCCGCAGCCGAGTCGAGGAGAGTGCAGATGGGCACCAAAGAGGCAACCGGAACCCAGTCGCGGACCGAACGGGCCGACTTCCAGGCGACCGCCGACCCGGCGCTGAACGAGGCCGCCGACCGCACCGCCGACATCAAGCTGCTCGACTACGGGGAGCTCTACGCGCTCTGGGAGCGTCAGCAGTGGCAGACCCAGGAGCTCGACTTCAGCCAGGACCGCGAAGACTGGGCGGGCTTCCCGGAGGAAGAGCGCTTCCAGCGGATGTACGGGCTCTCCTCCTTCTTCATCGGCGAGCAGAAGGTCGCCGAGGAGCTCGGGCCGATCATGCGTGCCGCGCCGACCGAGGACCAGCGGATCTTCCTCTGCACCCAGATCGCCGACGAGGCGCGCCACGTGCGCTTCTTCGAGCGCTTCTACCGCGAAGTCGGCGTGCTCGACGCCGACGGCCTCACGCAGATGCTCGAGCAGACCTCCGAGCACCTCAACCCCGAGTTCGGCCACCTCTTCGACGAGATGCTGAAACGGCGCACCGACCGGCTCTCAGTCGAGCCGGAGGACACTGAGGCACTGGTCGAGGCGGTGACCCTCTACCACATGGTGATCGAGGGAATGCTGGCACTCACCGGCCAGCACTTCATCATGGACTTCAACGAACGCGAAGGGACCCTGCCGGGCTTCGTCGAGGGCTTTCAGAACGTCGCCCGCGACGAGCACCGCCACGTCGCCTTCGGCTCCGTCTTCCTGCGCGAGAAGGCGCACGAGGACGAGCGCTACAAGCAGGCGATCCAGCGCACGCTGGAGGAGTCGGTGCCGGCGGCCGAGGGCGTTCTTTCCCCGCCCTGGGCCCCCGAAGACGAGGATGACTACGAACTGTTCGGTATCTCGATCGCCGACACCCGCGCCTTCGCGGCCAAATGCCTGATGCGCCGGCTCAAAGTGATCGGCCTCGGCTGAGGCCGTAGCCAGGCTCCTAGTGGACCCGTTTTAGGCTCCAGCTGGCGGAGGCGCTTCGGCGGGCGGTTCGCTTGGCGGAGGTGCTTCGGCGGACGGCTCTGCCGGAGGCGCTTCGGCGGGCGAAGGGGGGGCTTCAGTGGGCGGAGCTTCCGCAACGGGGGGCGCTGCGCCACCCACGGTGACGACGACCGTTTCGCTGCCGCTGGTCGGGGCGCCGGCCGTAGCGGTCGGCGATTTGGCTCCAGTCACTTTCGGCACGGCGACTTTGGCCGGAGCCGATTCGTCGGTGACCTCAGTCGTCCCGGACTGTCCAGCGGCGTCGGTGCTGGCGACGATTTCGGGTGCTGGGGTTGGCACGGGCTCGACGGGCGAGGGCACCGGGGCTTCCACGGGAGGCGCTGGCGCGGGTGCAGCGGTGTGTTCGGTTGCCGCTGGCTTCGGCGGCGGCGCCGCATGGCGCGGAGCTGCTGGGTGCGAAGAGACGATCTGAGCCGGTGGGTTGGTCTTGGGAGCCGGCGACGTGTCGATTTTCTGGTTGACCTCGACCGCGCCGGCCGTGATCACCGCTGCGGTGACGACTCCGGCCACGGCCTTGGTG
>JBAREU010000282.1:0-2726 GCA_049796515.1 Solirubrobacterales bacterium | reverse complement strand
GCCGGGAGACGATGCCGCGGCTGACCCGCATCGTCCGATCCTCGCTGCTGTAGGACGGCAGGCGAAAGGGCGAAGGAGGAATCGCCTCTACTTCGAGGCCGCTCACCGACCGAGTAGGTGCACGTCCACGAGGAAGGAGCGGCTCGCGACGACCTTCGGCTGGCGCTTGCGGCGCGGCAGCAGCCGTCCCGGTGACTTCCTGGCCACCGCTCGCACCGTCGCCACCGTCGCCGCCCCGGCCAGCACGCCACCTACAGCCGCAATCGCAGCCGTGCGCGCCTCGCGCAGGGCAAGCGCATTCGGATTTTGTCGCTCTACAACCCGAACTCGAACCGGCTCAAGCTCAAACTCACTCACCGGGTCGACCTTAGCGATGCGAGCAGCGTCAACCAGCGCCAAAACCGGAAACTGCGCCATTAATGGCCGCCCCGGTAGGGGTGGAACGTCTTGTACTTTTTCCGCGGCGAGGTCCACGGACAGCCGCAACGGATGTTCGGAAAAAGTTAAGTGGAACCCCCTACCGGGGCGGCCCCTATAACGTCTTCTCGTAGATCCGGTACCTCTTGACGACGGTCCCCCCCATCCCCTCCATCGCCCGGTTCATCGGCTCGTTGGTCTCGAGGATCCAGCCCATCTCCCCGGCGGGAACGCCCTCGGGGCTTGCCGCCTCGAGGTGCTTCAGGTAGAGCCCGGCGGCGACACCGCTGTGGCGAAAGTCGTGGGTCACCCCGAGCGCGAACACGCGCACGCGATCGATCTTGCGCTTCGCCAGGAGGAACCTGAGCCAGCCGAAGGGAAGCATGCGACCCCGCATCCTCACCAGCGCTTGATTGACGTCGGGCAGAGTAAAGGCGACGCCGACGGTCTCGCCGTCCTTTTCGGCGATGAAGGCCCAGTCCTCGTCGATCACCTGCTTGAGGATCTTGGCGTGAAACTCGATCTCGGCGTCGGTGGCGGGGACGAAGCCCCAGTTGTCGGCCCAGGCCTCGTTGTAGACCTCTGAGAAGCGGCGCATCTCGTTGCGCAGGTTGCTCTTGTCGATGTTGCGGATCGCGATCCCTTCGTCGCGCAACGCCTTCGCGGCGGCAGCGTGGATCTCCGGAGCAAACTGGTCGCCTTCCTTGAGCTGTCCAAGCTCGAGGTACCACATGAGGAGGTCCATGGCCTTGCCGTAGCCGAGACCCTCAAGCAGGTCCTTGTAGAAGGGCGGATGCCAGTTCTGCAGGATCATCGGCTGCAGCTCGAAGCCCTCGATCAGAACCCCGACCTCGTCGTTGGTGGTGAAGTCCATCGGCCCGAGTAGCCGCCCCCGGCCCCGCTCCGCCAGCCAGCTCTCGGCGGCACCGAGCAAAGCCGCCGCGACGGCCGAGTCGTCGACCGTCTCGAAGAAGCCGAACATCCCGTCGCTCCCCCCGCGGTACTCGTCCCAGGCTCGGTCGATCTGGGCGGTGATGCGTCCGACCGGCTCGCCGTCGCGCTCGGCGAGGAAGTACTCGGCCTCGCCGTGCTCGAACCAGGGATTCTTGCCGCGGTCGAGGAACTGCATCCGCTCGAAGATCGGCGGCGGCACCCACTGGGGGCGATCGCGGTGGAGGTGGAACGGGACCTTGACGAAGCGCTTGAGGTCGCGCCGCGAGCGGACGGGGCGGATTTCGACCTTTGCCACGGGAGGCTGAACCTACACTTTCGCCATGAGCGAAACCGCGAAAGTCCCCGTCGACGTATTCGAGAAGGCTCGCGACCACGAGCGGCTCGAGCAGCTCGAAGCGGCCAAACAGCACGACCTCCTCCCCTACTTCCGCCTGCTCACCTCGCAGGCCGGGCCGGTGGTGGAGATGGAGGGCCGGGAGACGATCATGCTCGGCTCCAACAACTACCTCGGCCTGACTGGGGACGACCGAGTCAAGGCTGCGGCGCGCGACGCGCTCGAGACCTACGGCACCGGCGTCACCGGCTCTCGCCTGCTGAACGGGACGACCCCCCTGCACGTCGAGCTCGAGCGCGAGCTTGCCGAGTGGATGGGGACCGACGACGCGATCGTCTACACCACCGGCTACCAGGCCAACGTCGGCTGCATCGGCACGATCCTCGAGCCGGGCGACACGGTGATCTGTGACTCCGGCGACCACGCCTCGATCCTCGACGGCTGCAAGCTCTCCGGCGCCAAGCTCCGCCCCTTTCGCCACAACCGCATGGACAAGCTGGAGAAGATGCTGGGGCGGGCGGGCGAGGACGGCGGCGGGGTCATGGTCGTCGTCGACGGGGTCTTCTCGATGGAGGGCGACGTCTGCGATCTGCCGCGCATCGTCGAGCTCTGCCGCGAGCACGGCGCCCGGCTGATGGTCGACGAGGCACACGGGGCGGGGGTGCTCGGCGCGCGCGGCGCCGGCGCAAGCGAGCTGTTCGGCCTCGAGGACGAGGTCGACCTGCGGATGGGGACCTTCTCCAAGAGCCTCGCCTCCTGCGGCGGCTTCATCGCCGGCCCCGCCGACGTGATCGAGTACCTGCGGATCGCCTCCCGCTCGTTCATCTTCAGCGCCTCGGCGGTGCCGGCGGCGGTCGGAGCGGCGCTGGCGGCATTGCGCGTGATCCGCGCCGAGGGCCCGCGGCTGTTCGAGGCGCTGCTCGATAACGCCGACTACCTGCGCGAGGGACTGCGGCAGCTGGGGCTGAAGGTGATCGAGCCGGGGACGCTCCCGGACGGCACCGTCGCGACGACTCCGGTC
>JBAREU010000281.1:0-1686 GCA_049796515.1 Solirubrobacterales bacterium | reverse complement strand
GCGTTGAGCCTGGTCGCCGCGCCGAGCACCGCGGTGCCGACCGTCGCCAGGTCGCCAGCCTGCTGATTCTTGGCGAGGCAATCGGAGATCCGGACGTCGCCTTGGCCTTTCCCGAGATAGAACGAAGACCCTTCCAGACAGGCGGCCGGCGTGTCACTGCTCGTCCCGTCGCAACCGGTCATCGCGATCGCCGCGAGCATGAGGGTCAAAAGAAGGCGGCGCACGCCGCGATCCTAGATAAAGAGTCGTCAGTCGCCGCGGGGAGAGACGCCGCCGGCTTGGACGACGGAGACGCCGCCGCGCGGGCCACGTTCGTAGGTCACGCCGGGCTCGCTGCCTCCCTGCGGTCCCGGCGGCGGCTCGACGCCCGCCGGTGGAGTGCTCGGCTGCGGCTGTTGGGCCACTCCCTGTTGGGAGACCGGGAAGACCTCTACCCATTCGGCGAGTTCGAACATCGGCGCGATGGCGTGTTCCCAGGAGAGGTGCAGGTGGTGACCGCAGCCGTGGCCGGCGTCGCCGTCGTAGCCGACCCAGCGGAAGGGGCCTCGCGGACGGTTCTGCACCGGCTCCGCCCAGCGGGCAAGACGGGTTATGCCCTGCCAGGCGCGGTCGCAGCCGCCGGTTCCGCCCAGCGCGGTGATGTCAACCGCGAGGCCGTTGTAGTGGTCGGAGTGTTTGACGTGGCAGCCGCGGCAGCCGGCGTGGGCGCCGTCGGGGAGCGGCCCCGAGTAGCCGTCGGTGACGTAGATCGGGAAGCGCTGGGCGAGCCAGCGCAGGTTGGCAACGATGCGCCGGTCGACCATGTCGCCTTCTTCGTGCGGGATCGAGGCCGGGATCGGGACGATTTCGCCCGCTGCGTAGGAGAAGCGGGTGGGGATCGGGGCGGCACCGACCGGCGCCGCGGCCCAGCAGGCGAGCACCATTGCAGCCGCGGCTGCCAGCAGTGCGAGGCGGGAGCGCGTTTCCCAGCGAGGCTTGTCGATCGTCCCTGGCACGTCTTCGCCGGTATCGACAGGCACCCCCGCCCCGCTTGAGCCCCGCAAGGCGGGGTGTGGATTAGGGTCCCCGGGATGACGACCGTACGCGAGGCCAGCTTCGATCTATTCCGTGCCCACGGGATGACGACGATGTTCGGCAACCCGGGCTCGACCGAGCTGCCGATGCTGGCCGAGTTCCCCAGCGACTTCCGCTACGTACTCGGCCTGCAGGAGGCGGTCGTGGTCGGAATGGCCGACGGCTACGCGCAGGCCTCCGGCAAGGTGACCGTCGCCAACCTGCACACGGCGCCTGGGGTCGGCAACGCGATGGGGGCGATCTTCAACGCCCAGGCGAACCACTCGCCGGTCCTCGTCACCGCCGGCCAACAGGTGCGGGCGCAGATGACTCTGCAGGCGAATCTGACCAACCGCGATGCGATCCGCATGCCGCACCCTCTGGTCAAGTGGTCCTACGAGCCGCCGCGCGCCGAGGACGTGCCGCTGGCGCTCGCCCATGGCATCCACCTGGCCGGACTCGCCCCGCGCGGCCCCGCCTTCGTCTCGCTGCCGATGGACGACTGGTATGCCGAGGTCGACGAGGCCGACGCCAGCGCGGCGATTGCCCGCCGGGTGAGCGGCCGCGCCGTCGCCGACCCGGAGGCGGTCAGCAGGCTTGCCGCCCAGCTCGACGGGGCGAGCAACCCGGTCC
>JBAREU010000280.1:0-3668 GCA_049796515.1 Solirubrobacterales bacterium | reverse complement strand
TCCGAGCACGGCCGCGCCCGCTCGCAGCGCGCCCAGCTCGCCCGCCTGCGGCGCCGGGTCGAGGCGCCGGTCAAAACCCTGCCCTTCCTCTTCGAGCCGGAGCTGGGCGTCGAGTCGGCGCGCGAGCTGGCAAAGAGGCTGCACTGATGCCAGCCGTCAACGAGATCCTCGAAGGCAAGGACATCTGTATCTGCGCCGGCTCGGGCGGGGTGGGCAAGACGACGACCTCGGCAGCGATCGCGGCCGGGATGGCGGCCCGCGGGTTGAAAGTTTGCGTGCTGACGATCGATCCGGCGAAGCGGCTCGCCGACTCGCTCGGCCTGCGTGAGCTCGGCAACGAGGCGAGGCGGGTCGACCCGGCGTTGTTCGAGGCGCATGGGATCGAGATGAAGGGTGAGCTGTGGGCGATGATGCTCGACGCCAAGGCGACCTTCGACGAGCTGGTCGCCCGCCAGGCGCCGGATGAGGAGTCGCGCGACCGCGTCCTCGACAACAGGATCTACCAGCAGATCTCCAATGCGCTGGCTGGCTCGCAGGAGTACATGGCGATGGAGAAGCTGTTCGAGCTGCATACCGAAGGGCGCTTCGACCTGCTCGTCCTCGACACGCCGCCAACCCGCAACGCACTCGACTTCCTCGACGCGCCGCGCCGCCTCACCCAGTTCATTGAGGGTCGCTCGCTGCGCGTCTTCATGCGGCCGACCGGGCTGGCGGCACGGGTGGCGGGGCGGGGCGCCTCGGTCGCCCTCTCCGTCTTCAAGCGGATCGTCGGCTTCGACCTGCTGGCCGACCTGGCCGAGTTCTTCAACGCCTTCAGCGGCATGGTCGACGGCTTCCAGGCCCGCGCAAAGCGGGTCAACAGTCTGTTGGCCGATCCCCACACCTGCTTCCTCGTCATCTGCGGTCCCCAGGGCGAGCCGATCGACGAGGCGGTCTACTTCCACCGCAAGCTGGTCGAGGCAAAGCTGCCCTTCGGCGGCGTCATCGTCAACAAGGTCCACTACCCGGCCGAGCGGCTGCGCGGCGACGACGGCGAGGACCTCGAGGCTGCGCTGGCGGCAAAGCTGGGCGGCGAGGACCTGGCCCAGCGCGCGGCCGAGAACTTCGCCGACTACCAGGCACTGGCCGAGCGCGATGCCCGCAACATCGAGCACCTCGCGACCGAGCTGCGCACCAAGGCAACGATCCGCGTCCCCTACCTAGACGAGGACGTCCACGACCTCGGCGGCTTAGCAGAGATCAACCGCTACCTATTCGCCAGCAGCGCACAGCGCGAGGCGATAGCCGCGGGACGGGTCTGACACGAGCCTCGGCGAAGAGGGATCTCACTGAGTGGAGAATCGTCCCCTCGCCGAGGCCGTATCGCTCTACTGAAGGCAGCTAATGAGTGACGGTAACGCCTGTCGGTTTGCCAACTGAATTCACGCCTTCGACTTCTCCATCAACGTGCACTTGCGCGGTAGTGCTTGTACCGGTGCCGCATAGTGAGCCGGTGTTTTCTGTGTGAATGCCGGTTCCCGTGCCTTTGATGTAGAGGGTTCCCGGACCCGGTGTAGAGGTGATGTGGCCGCCGGAGAAGCCATTCTGGGGTTTGACTTTGATTGTGCAGATCGAGTTCACGTCGGTGTGCGGCGAGCCCGATTTGTATATGTGCGCTTCCAGGACTTTGCCTACGGGACAGACCAGGTCGACAGTGCCGTTGTATGTGTTTTCTCCGCCTGTTGTTTCGCCGATGTGCCCCACGAGGTCACAGCCGTTCGTTGTGACTGTGACCGGGCGTGTGCCAAAAATGGGAATGTGGGCAAAACATTGCCCCTGGTGCGGGGTCATTGTGAATGTGGTCGCGCCGCTTGGCACCAGTTCATGCGGTGTCGCACTGTATTTGTGGCCTGTGCCGGTGCCTCCCGGACAGGTGATGGTCCCGAGCGGTCCTGTCATCACGTTGAACGCCAAGCCGCTTTCGGCTCCGCCCAATGTCACCGGCCCATCCGATGTGAGTTTGCCTTGCTGAGCCGACGCAGGCGATGCAATGACTGCGCCAAGCGCCAGTGCGGCCACCAAGCTGATCCCAGCGGTCCTTAGATTGCCAATCATCTTCTCTTCCTTTCGATTGTCGTCCCCAGGCTGTTGGTCAACAGCACAAGAAAACTTATGCTCAAGGAAGTCTGAGTGTAGCTGCACGTCGAGGCGAGGAGTCGGCCCCGGTCCGACTCCTCTCACTCGGCCGGGTGCCAGCTAATCAGTCACCATTATAGGTGTTGGAAGTCCGTCCAAGCTCCTACCTTCGATTGTGGTTTCGAAGTGAAGCTGGGAATTACTGACTGTGCCAGTACCACACAGGGTGCCACTATTTTCTGTATGAATTCCGGTGAACGTTCCTTTGATATCGAGAATGCCTAGAGCAGATGTAGACGTGAGGTGAGCCCCGGAGGAAAAGGGTCCCTGGGGAGGTACTTTGGTTGTACAAATTGAGTCTGCGTCGGCATGCGACATACCTGATTTGTATATGTGCGTTTCCATTACTTTGCCTGCGGGACATACCAAGCTGGCAGAGACGGCAAATGTCCCGCCTTCTTTAGGTTGTTGGCCTGTTGTTTCGCCAATATGACCCACGAAGTCGCAACCGTTTAGTGTGACTGTCACTGGACGTGTGCCGAGTATAGGTATATGTGCTTTACAGTTGATCGATAGATGCGGCGTCATTGTAAATGTGGTTGAGCCGTTCGGCACCAATTCATGCGGTGTCGCGTTGTATTTGTGCCCCGTGCCAGTGCTTCCTGGGCAAGTTATGACTGCGAAAGCACCTGTCTGCGAGTTGAGTAATATGCCTGCGCCTGGCACTTCGCCGCCGACTAGTGTCACTGGACCATCCGCTGTGAGTTTGCCCTGCTGAGCCAGTGCGGTCGGTGCAAGAACAACAACCAGGGCAAAGGTAGCCACGAGCGCGCACCCCAGGGCTCTGAGCTTGCGAACCATTTTCCTTTCCTTTCGGTTGAACGCCCCTGCTTGGGGATAATCAACCGATAGCACACTTATGATTTAACTCAAGAGATTTTGAGTTAAGCTGCCATACCGCCGTGTCGAGCTTGGGACGGTGCAGCGATATGTCTTGAGGGCGAGCTAGCTCGCCCGGTGCCCGTAATGGTCGTACTTGAGCTCGCGGACTTCCCAGTCGGCGTCCTCTGGGACCGGGAAGAGATGGCGGACGCGGGGGGTGTCGATTCGCTCGCGATGCGCCGGGTCTCCCTCGATCGCGGGGAAGTCGAGCGTGCTCTCCTCGACCTCCACCTCGTCGAGCCAGTCCCTGGCGGTGATGCGGATCTCGTCCTCGACCGGAACCGGCTCGAGGATGCGGGTGTCCTGATTCATGTCGTACTCCTCCTCGATCGTCGGCTCGTTGCTCGCCGCTGCCGACTTTTGCCGTGCTATGGCCCGGTCAAAGTCGGCTTCGGCCTTGGGAAGCGGTTCGGGCTCGGGCTCCTGCGCGGCGACGGCGATCTCGATGTCGCCAGCGTCGAGCCCGGTCGCGATCAGGGTCTCGTCGGCGGCCTCGTTGAGGTCGGCGCCAAGCTCGCCGAGGGCCGCTTCGCGGAGGATGCGACGGACGCACTCCTCGACCCAGCCGGCCAGCTCCGCAGCGTCGGCGGCTGGGGCGCCCGCCATTTGCG
>JBAREU010000279.1:0-1541 GCA_049796515.1 Solirubrobacterales bacterium | reverse complement strand
ATGAAAATTAATTTAAAATTAAATTTTCAGGCACATACTATTAATTAAACTGGTAAACGGATAGCTTGGTTTTGGTTTTGACGAAGGACGTGGCAAGCTGCGATAAGCCTCGGGGAGCCGCAAGCAGGCTTTGATCCGGGGATTTCCGAATGGGGAAACCCACTCTGGCTCATACCGGAGTATCTCCCGCTGAATACATAGGCGGGCGAAGGCAACGGAGGGAAGTGAACCATCTCAGTACCTCCAGGAGAAGAAAACAAGTCAGTGATTCCGCTAGTAGCGGCGAGCGAACGCGGATCAGCCCAAACCAGAGGGCATGCTCTCTGGGGTTGTAGGGCCCATCAGGCCGCAAGGCCGTCGAGTGATAAACCAGATCGATAGTCGAATCCTCTGGAAAGTGGATCCATAGAAGGTGACAGACCTGTAGACGAAATCAATCTGGCTCGATGGATGGGTTCCTGAGTACCGCGGGACACGAGAAATCCCGTGGGAACCTGCGAGGACCATCTTGCAAGGCTAAATACTCGCTAGCGACCGATAGTGAACCAGTACCGTGAGGGAAAGGTGAAAAGCACCCCTGTGAGGGGAGTGAAAGAGTACCTGAAACCGTATGCCTACAAGCAGTCGGAGGGCTATAGCGGAGCAATCCGCCAGGCCTGACGACGTGCCTTTTGCATAATGAGCCGGCTAGTTAATCTCAGTGGCGAGGTTAAGCACAAGCGAGCCGTAGCGAAAGCGAGTCCGAAATGGGCGTGAGAGTCGCTGGGATTAGACGCGAAGCGAGATGATCTACCCTTGGCCAGGATGAAGCGCGGGTAACACCGCGTGGAGGTCCGAACCGGTGTTAGTTGAAAATAGCTCGGATGAGCTGAGGGTAGGGGTGAAAGGCTAATCAAATTTCGTGATTGCCCGTTCTCCTCGAAATGCCTTTAGGGGCAGCCTCGGATGGTCGGCGATGGTGGTAGAGCACTGAATGGACTAGGGGCCTTACCAGGTTACTGAATCCAATCAAACTTCGAATGCCATCGACACGTAATCCGGGAGTGAGACAGTGGGGGCTAAGCTCCATTGTCGAAAGGGAAACAGCCCAGACATGCATCTAAGGTCCCTAATTCAATGCTAAGTGGGAAAGGATCTGAAGACGCTCAGACAACCAGGAGGTTGGCTTAGAAGCAGCCATCCTTTAAAGAAAGCGTAATAGCTCACTGGTCAAGCGGCTTTGGGCCGACAATGTAACGGGGCTCAAGCATAGGACCGAAGTTGGTGACTGATGGATCTTGCGAGGTCCATCTTTGGTAGAGGAGCGTTCTCTCTGCAGTGAAGTCAGACCGACAAGGACTGGTGGAGCTGAGAGAAGTGACCCTGCCGGCATAAGTAGCGAGAAGGGAAGTGAGAATCTTCCCCGCCGTAAACCTAAGGAGTCCTGAGGTAGGTTCGTCCGCTCAGGGTTAGTCGGGAGCTAACGCGAGGCCGAAAGGCGTAGCGGATGCACATCCGGTTAATATTCCGGAACTACTGACAGATCGTTATCACGATGGGGG
>JBAREU010000278.1:0-2041 GCA_049796515.1 Solirubrobacterales bacterium | reverse complement strand
CAGGTCATCCCCGTCTTGGGCTCGGTGATCCAGCTCTGGGGCGTGCCGGCCGATCCCGCACACGACTCGGTGCGGGGAGCCTGCAACGGCCAATTCGCCTTCGGCAAATTCAGCGAACTCAACTTCGCGGGCGGCTTCAGCAGCTGCCCCACCGAGGCCGAGCCGCGGCCCTTCCTCAACCTCCCCGGCAGCTGCGTCGGCCCGGTGGAAACCCGCTATGAAGCGGCCTCTTGGCAGAACCCGACCAAATGGATCTCCGGCGGCTCGCTCAGCCACGACAAAGCAGAACCGCCAAACCCACAGGGCTTCACCGGTTGCGGCAAACTGAGCTTCAACCCCGAAATCGAGTCAAAGCCGACCGCCGACTCGGCGGAGTCGGGTACGGGGCTCGAATTCGACGTCGACTTCCCGGTCTCTGGTTTGACCAACCCCGACGGGTTGCTCGAATCGCAGCCAAAGAAAGCGGTTGTCACCCTGCCCGAAGGGATGACGATCAACCCCTCGGTGGGCGAAGGCCTCGGTGTCTGCACGCCGGCTGAGCTAAATCGCGAGACGGTTAACTCAGACCCCGGCGAGGGCTGTCCCAACCCCTCCAAGGTCGCCACCGTAGACATCGACACGCCGATCGTCGATGAGGGGGTCGAGGGCTCTGTCTTCTTGGCCCAACAGGACGACCCAAGCACGACCCAACCGGGGGCGGAGAACCCCTTCGACAGCCTGATCGCGCTGTATTTGGTCGTAAAGAACCCGAACCTCGGCGTGCTGGTCAAGCTGCCGATGCTGGTCGAGCCCGATCCGAACACCGGGCGGTTGAGGGTGACCCTAGACAACTCCCCCCAGCTCCCCTTCAACCACTTCCACCTCCACTTCAAGGAGGGGGTGAGGGCGGCGCTGGTGACCCCACCGGCATGTGGCACCTACACGACCGAAGCGAAGTTCTACCCCTGGTCAGATCCAGACAACCCTCGCACGGTCCTCTCCAACTTCCAGATCACCAGAGGAAAGGGAGGCGGTCCCTGCCCACCGGGAGGCATCCCGCCCTTCGGCCCCGACTTCGAGGCGGGATCGGTCAACAACAACGCCGGCAGCTTCTCTCCCTTCAACATGCGGCTGACCAGGGAAGACGGCGAACAGAACATGACCAAGTTCTCCTCCATCCTTCCGCCGGGTGTACTGGGATCGCTGGCCGGAGTGAGCAAATGCCCCGACTCGGCGGTGGATGTCGCCAAGGCGAAGACCGGCCGCGAGGAGCTCGCAAGTCCGAGCTGTCCCGCCAACTCGTTGATCGGCCACACCCTGGCCGGGGCGGGAGTCGGATCGGCGCTCACCTACGTCAAGGGCTACACCTACCTCGGCGGCCCCTACAAAGGCGCGCCCTTGAGCGTGATCTCAGTCACCCCGGCACTTGCTGGTCCCTTCGACGCGGGAACCGTTGTCGTCAGGCTGGGACTCGACCTCGACCCGAAAACGGCAGAAGTCGAGGTCGACGGAGCGGCATCTGACCCGATCCCCCACATCCTCAAGGGGATCGTGCTCAAGGTTCGTGATCTACGGGTCTACGTCGATCGGCCGAACTTCACGCTCAACCCGACGAGCTGTGATGAATCGAGCGCCAAAGCGACGCTGTTCGGGTCCTACCTGAATGTCTTCGATCCAGCAGACGATCGGTCGGCAGACCTCTCTACCCGCTACCAGGCGGCCAACTGCCTGAACCTCGGCTTCAAACCGAAGCTCGCCTTGAACCTCAAAGGCGGAACGAAACGAGGCGGGCACCCCGGCCTGACCGCGACCTACACGCCGAGGAAAGGCGACGCCAACATCGAGGGTCTTGTGGTTCGCCTGCCGCGCTCGGCCTTCCTCGACCAGGCGCACATCAAGACGATCTGCACCAGGGTGCAGTTCGCTGCCGACAAATGCCCCGAGAACGCCCGCTACGGCTTCATCAGGGCTTGGACGCCATTGCTCGATGAGCCGCTCGCCGGCCCGGTCTGGCTCAGATCCTCCGACCACAAGCTGCCCGATCTGGTCTTCGACCTGCACG
>JBAREU010000277.1:0-11598 GCA_049796515.1 Solirubrobacterales bacterium | reverse complement strand
TTCGCACCTTGCGCTTGCCTTTGGGGCAGCCTTTGGCGACCTGGGGGACGTTGCCCGGTCCCTCATAGGTGCGCGAGGAGGGCGTGGGGAGCGCGGGCGGGGCGGGAGGCGACTGGCAGGCTTCGCCTTCACAGGGCTCTTTGGCTATCGGTTGGGGAAAGCCACCGCCCACCCGGGCGTCATAGAGGTCGACCAGGCCTGGGTCTTGGGGGAGGAGGCTCGATTCGGTGGTAAAGAAGACGTCATCGCCGTCGGCGCTCGCCTCCCAGAATTCCGATTCGAAGGGGCTTTCGCCGGTCGAGATCAGATTCAGGCAGCCGCCGTTTTGGGGGAAGTAGCTGGGATCGTCGGTATCGCAGCTACCTTTGTTCAGCGCCTCCCACTGATAGACGTCCATCGTGCCGTTGGTGTCGCGCGGCAAGAGGGCGTCGTTTGAGTTGAAGAAGATGCGGTCGCCATCTTCAGAGACGACGTTTGAGGCGTGCAGGGCCTGCTCGGGGGCGGGGATCCAGGCGGCGGCAAAGACGCCGTGGCCCTGGGGGAGCGTCGACCAGAAGGGCTTTCGCAGTTCGCGTCCGACAGGCCTCGCCCCGCTTGGGTTGCAGGAGATGCAGTGAAGCTCTCCTCCCGCCTCATAGGCGAAGACCTCGATGTCGGCTTTGCCGTTGTTTGCATCGGTGTTGTCATAGCCCGTGAGGGGGGCGCGGGACTGGAAGACGAGGCGGGTGCCGTCTGGGCTTACTCTGCCGTTGACGCCGATCTGTCCCAACGTAACTTCGCCCTCGTCAAACGTCGCCACGCGGTGGAGCGTCCCGCCTTCATCGAGGTAGAGGTTGGGCGCGTCTTCGACCGCCTCAGCGGTCAGTTTTTCCCGCGAGACGAAATAGACATGCGAGAGATCGTCGCTCGCCCCGATGAAACGTTCCAGACGTTTCGCCAGCGAGCGCGTTTTCGGTTCCCCCCCTTCGTTCAGGTCGAATTCGAAGAGCTCCGCCGTCGCGTTGCTAATGGCGCCTTCTGAGTAGATGGCCTTGGAGCCGTCCCTCGCGGCCGTCCAAAAGGACGCGTCGCTGCCGCCGCTGACCGGCACAGTGCATGCCTTCGCCACCTCGGTGCATTCGCCCGGCACGATGCCTTGATCGGGATGCTGGCGCAGGTAGATCTGGCCGCGGCCGATTTCGTTCAACACCGGCCCGGTGATCCAATAAACCCGCGAGCCGTCCGCCGAGACCGACCTGCCGCCCCCCCCGGCCAGACTGGGGGTGTTGGCGGCCCGGCCGTTGGGAAAGATGCTGACCTGGTGGAGCTCGCCGCCGAAGCGATCGTAGATCCGTAGCGTCTCCCCGCCCACGCTCGCGTTCGCGCCAGGCGCCGCTGGGCTTGGCGCTGGGCTCGTGGCGCGGTTGGCACTCACTTTGGTAGCCGCCCCATCAGCGTTGGCCCCCATCACCGCGCACTGGAAGACCGCCGCGCTGGCCACGTCGGCCGCGCTCACCACGTAGGTGGAGGCGGTGGCGCCGGAGATCGCGACGCCATTGCGGTACCACTGGTAGGTGAAGGTGGGCGAGCCTTCCCAGCTCCCAGGGTTGCAGGTAAGCGTCTGCCCACCCGGTCCGCCGACCGTGAGCGCTCCGCTTTGGGCGGGCTGAGCGATCGACCCCGGCGCCACCGGCGGGGCGATCGTCACTCCTGGCGCGGGTGGGATGATCGAGGGCGGGTTTGCGACCTGGGTCGAGCCGGCGTTGTCGTTGATCGCGAAAACCTGGCACTGAAGCGCCGAGCCTTTATCGTCAGCCGTCGGGGTGTAGACAGGGGAGGTGGCACCTGCGATCGGCACCCCATTTCGCAGCCACTGGAAGGAGACCGTTTTCGCCGTGCTCCCCGTCCTGCAGTCCTGCAGCAACGGTGCTTCGGCGATGAAGACGGCGTGGCTGCCATCGTTTGAAACACCCTGTAGCCAGGTCGGTTCGACGTAGTCTTCCGGAGTGCCCTGCGGCAGCGGCGGTGGTTCCGGTGCCAGCGCTTCCAACTCGCCCTCCCCCGGCTCGCAGTTATCGCGCCGGTAGAAGTCCGCATAGCCGTCCTGTCCTTCTGGCGTCAGCGAAGGCTCGAGGTAGTCGAAGATCCAGGCGCTGCAGAGATCTGGCGTGAAGCCCATGAAGTCGCGGACGATGCCGAGCGTGATGATCGCTTTGACGGCTGATCGCCCCACCACGGGAGGGTGGATCCCGTGATTAGACCAGCCTTCTCCGGGCTGGCCCCGTTCAGTGCGGGTGGCGAGGTACTGGCTGACGGTCCAGCTGTTCTGCGCATCACCGAAAGAGGGGATCGTGTTGTAGGTGAGGCTGTCGCCCTCGGGGGCAGCCTGGATGTTGCCTTCGTTCAGCAAGAGGATGTTGCCGCCGTTTTTGTCGATCGGGCTGACCATCTCGTACGCGCGGCAGTCGGGCAGGAAGGCTGAGACACCGGTGCGGAAGGCTTCGTTCGAGCAGGACTGGAGATCCGGGTGACTGATGGTGGCGACCGTGTGGTCCTCGCTCGCGATGGTGTCCGAGGAGTTCGCGCAGACGATTCGCCAGTGGTAGGTCGTGCCCTGGGTGAGTCCCTTCAGGGTGACCGAGAGGAGATGGGCGCTGCGATCGGAGCCGATCGCCTCCGCCGGCGTGCTCTGGCCGTAGGCGGTGGTGGTCCCGTACTCGAAGTGGCAGGAGGTGGCGAAGCCTTCGGGGTTGGCGAGGCCCCGCAGGGTCGCTTCGGTGTCGGTGGCGCTGACGACGTGCTCGTCGGAGATAACCGGCGGTCCGAGGGTTTTGAACTCGATATCTGAGCCCGGCTCGAGTTCACCGCCGACACGGGCGATCAAACGGAAGTGGTAGACCGTGCCTCTATCGAGGCCACTCAGGTCTGCGTGGACTGGGACCGGTGAAGAACCCGTGCCGATTTCACCGGCACCGGGCACACACGGGGCGGTCTGTCCGTAGGCGGTGGTCTCGCCCCACCTGAAGAAGCATTCGGTGACCGCTTCCCCTTTGGGGGTGACCGTACCGTTGAGCGTGGCGCTCGTTTCTGCGACGGGATTGGGAGGCAGGGTCCTTGCCTTGAAGCAGCCGACCGGCTCCGTACCGTAGGCGCGGACGAAGGCATTCGGAATGGAGGCGTTCGTCACATAGAGGTTGCCCGGCGCTTCGCTGCCGGGGCAGATGTTGGTCGCAAGGCCGGTCGAGCCATCGAACTCGCCTTGGCCGAAGGGTTCGATTTCCTCGCCGTCTTCGTCGAACTCGACGATCTCATCAGAGGATTCGTCAAAGACGAAGACGTGGCCAGCCACATCCACGGCGACGGCGGTCGGGTTTGGAACCGGGAAAGTCTCGGGGTCCTCCGGTGCTCCGCTCGAATTCAGCTTGCGGACATTCGATTTGTTGCGGAATATGACGTAGAGGTTGCCCGTGCTGTCGGTGGCGAGTCCCGACACGATCTCACCCGGAAGGGCGATCTGGCCGATGAAGTTGCCGTCGGTGTCGAATTCCTGAATGCGTCCGACATCGCCGACGTAGACGGTGTCGTCGGCGTCGGTCGGGGTGCCGTTGCGATCGACCGCGATGAAGCTGGCGACGAATTCTTCGCTCCAGCTGAACTCGCCGTTACCGGTGCCCGATCCCCCCGCAACGCAAACGTCGGTGGGAGAACCGGCGTTGGTACAGATGTTCGGGTTGCCGGAGGTGCCGTTGTTCACTCCTTTGCCCCACATCCGCAGGAACTGGCCATCTGGGGAGAACTTCTGTACGCGGCGGTTGGAGGGAAGGCCTTGATCGACTACGTAGATGTTGCCCACTGAGTCGAGGGCGACGCCTTGGGGGGAGCCGAACTGGCCAGCGCCGCTACCAGCGCTTCCGGCCTTGCAGATGTCGCCGTTCTCGGCGACACAGATCTCAAAGCCGGTACCGCCGCCCTGCACGACGTCCCAGCCCCAGGTCTTGATGAATTCCCCCCGAGCATTTAGCTCGACGATACGGCGATTAGTTTGGTCGGCGACGAAAACCCGCCCATTCACCGGGTAGGCAGCAATGCCGCGCGGAAAGCTGCATTGGATCGCCGGATCGCTTGCGTTGCACTTGGTCCAAAGTTCGGGCGGGGCAGCCTGGGCAATGGACCACCCGAACCCCGCCGTCGCAACGACGGTACCCAATATCAGCACGGCGGCCGCGAACCTGAAACGGCGGTTCCGCTCGATCTGACCAACCAACATCTCTCCCAGCATTCGTCCCTCCCGTGCTCCAAATCCCTAGCCGGACCCCCATCAGCAAATCCGGTCCGGGACGTAACTCTATAGGAACGATTCCATAGCTGTCAAGAAAATCTAGGGTTAATTACCGAGCCGGTCGGCTTGACCCCAGCCTTTGGGATTCGTCTGGAGCCCTTCGAAATCCGCATCTCCGCGAGAGCGCCCCGAGGGCGGTCGCTGACCGCCCTCGGGACCATTGCCACCTCAGGATCGGTGACTGCACCGGCCGAGGTGAATTATGGAGTAGGAATCAATGAGTGATTGTTATGTTTGTGGGGTTGCCTTCTGCGTTGTCGCCTTTGACTGTCACGTCGACATCGAGGTCAGCAGTTTCGCTTGTACCGTTTCCGCAGAGACTGCCGGTGTTTTCTGTGTGGATATCTGCGACCGTCCCGGTCAGGTCAATATCATCGGGGGTTGGGGTAGGTGTGTTGGTGAGGTGGAGTCCACCGACTCCCTGGTTATTTTCTTCTCCAACTTTGATTGTGCAGATCGAGTCGGCGTCGGGGTGGGTCACCGATCCGCTTTTGTAGATATGCACTTCGATTTTTTTGCCCGGCGGACACTTCACGTCGGCCGTGACGCCGTATGTTTCTCCACCGCCTGTTGTTTCGCCGATATGGAACACGTAGTCACAGCCGTTCAATGTCACTGTCGCTGGTCGTGATCCTAGGATTGGAATTTGGGCGTGACAGCTTGTGTAGACTGGCGTGATTGTGGCTGTTGTCGAGCCGCTTGGAATCAGTGCGTGTTTGTCGCCTGTTGTTGTCTGTTCGTGGGTTAGCACAGCGTGCCCGGTGTATGTAGTGTGTGTACAGTATACGGTACCCAGCGGACCTGTGAGGGCATTATCATATGTTTGATCTGGGCCTCCTGGGTTTGTCGGATTTAAACCTGTCTCGGTCCCTGTCAATGTCACTGGGCCGGTCGATGTGAGATGGCCCGGTGTCTGAGCCGAAGCAGCTGATGCGACCACCGCGCTGAACGCGAAGACCGCGACCAGGGCGAGGCCCAGGGTCCTGAAATTGCGAATCATCTCTCTTCCTTTCGGATTGGTTTGCGCTGCGGCAATCGCAGCGGCGCAGTCCCCGTTTGGAGACAGGCAATCCATAGCTGCTTTGAGCTTGTTGATCAACCTATTTGCTACTAATCAGCTCAATCGCTGTGTCAAGCGAGGAGACTGAGGCTTTTTGCCCGTAAATCGCGTGTGAGCAATCTGCGCGCGTGCCAATTTGCGCGCGCTTGCAATGACGTACGGGAAAGGGTTTAGGAGAGCTTTGACTTGCTTCTCATCGCCGACCGGTGGGCCCGTGTCTTGGATCGTCTCGATTCCGCTTCGAACTTTGGCAACAGCATCTCCTGGTCATGGGGGAGACGATCGACCCGAGCGAGATCCGCCTGAAACCGCGGCAACGGTGCGCAAGTCGTCTCAGCCTTTCGCGTTGGAACAGTGGAC
Source organism: Solirubrobacterales bacterium (assembly GCA_049796515.1). Classification (GTDB taxonomy): domain Bacteria; phylum Actinomycetota; class Thermoleophilia; order Solirubrobacterales; family 70-9; genus VRUE01. The sequence goes on along the minus strand of JBAREU010000277.1, from coordinate 5,860 downwards.
CCGTTCGTCCGTGCTCAGACGCTCTGTCCCGCGAACCGGCGGCACTCGCTCCATGAGCCAAACGCGGACTGCTCACACTCCGAGCGCGAAGCTCAACCCCAGCATTACGGCGGCACCAAGGATGATGCCCAGACTCGGCTGTCCCGGCCCCGAGCCGGCGTAGGCCTTGGGAAGCATCTCCACCACGATCAGCGCCAGCATCGCCCCAGCGGCGAGGGCGAAGGAGAGCGGCAGCAGGCCGCTCACCTCTTCCACGGCCAAGAAGGCGAGCAGAGCCCCAACCGGCTGCGGGGCGCTGGTCGCCACCGCTGCCCAGAACTGGCGTGCGCAGCCGAAGCCCGCTTCCTGCATCGGGATCGCGACGCTCGTCCCCTCCGGCACGTTCTGGATCCCGATCGCGAGGATCACGAACAGGCTCAGCCCGGCCCGGTCCGAGGCGAACGCGGTCCCGACCGCGAGTCCCTCCGGCAGGCTGTGGACGAAAAGGACGAGGAAGACGAGGGCAGAGGTTCGCGCCCCTGGGCCGGTGTGGCCCATGAAATCGACATCGGCGCCGAAACGCCGGCGGACCGCGACGAGGAAGACGACGCCGACCGCGAATCCGACAATCACCTCGACGACCGAGCCTTCTTCCGATGCCGGGATGAGCAGGCCCGCGACAGCGGCAACGCCCATCACCCCCGCGGCGAACCCGAGCAGGAGGGGAGTCAGCCGCCGACTGTGCTCACCGAAGAGGAATACCGGGATAGCGCCGATCCCGGTCGCAAGCGCGGTGGCGGAGGCGGCGAGAAGCAGGACGACGACGTCGGGCATTCGGAGAGCGCCACATCATTGCTCTCGCTCCGGCGCTTCCTCCCCCGGCCAGGCTCCCGTCGCTTTCGCGAAGGTGGCCCGGGCGCCATGGTCGGTCAGGCCTTTGGCCAGCCGGAAGATCGCGCCCTCGACCGCCAGCGCCGCGATCAGCTTCGGCCAGGACAGCTCCCGGTGCTCGGGTTGCGGCGGCTCCTCGTCGTCGATCAGCCCCCAGAGCCGTTCGAAGAGCTTCCTGCCGACGAGACCGGCGATCAGGCCGGCGCCGATCCCGATCGGCATGAACAGGAACTTCATCATTGGCCTCTCATTTCTCTCTCTCCTTCACGCGGTCCTCTGTTTCTTGGGCTCGGCGCGCGGCTCGAGCTGAATCTCGCGCTCCGCCCGCGGCCGCCCTTCCTCGATCTCGGCGCTGCGCTCCCGCTCGGCGTTCAGTTGGTGACCGAAGAGGATCGCCAGGTTCGTGATCCAGAACCAGACGAGCACCGCGATGATCCCACCGAGGGCGCCGTAGGTCTTGTCGTAGGAGCCGAATTTGGCGACGTAGAGGGCAAACGCCGCCGATGCGACTGCCCAGACCGCGACCGCGACCAGGCTTCCCGGCGTCACCCACCTGAAGCCGCGCAGCTTCACGTTCGGCGAGGAGTAGTAGAGGACCGCGAGCATGCAGATGAAGAGCGCCAGCAGCGCCGGCCACTTGGCGATATCCCAGATCGTCACCGCGGTGCTGCCGATCCCGAGCGGCTCGGCGACAGCCTCGACGATTGGCCCGGTGAGGACCAGCGCCAGGGCGAGTAGCGCCACCGAGACGATCATCACCAGCGTCACGGCGATCTGCAGCGGGCGCAGCTTCCAGAACGGCCGCCCCTCGGGCGTCTCGTAGATGACGTTCGAGGCGCGCATGAAGGCGCCGACGTAGCTGGAGGCCGACCAGAGCGCCACCGCCAGGCCGAGCACGAAGGCGAAGCCCGCCGTGCTGCGGTTTTTGGTGAGCGATTCGATCGGCCCAGAGAACGTCTCGGCGGCCGACTGCGGGCCGATCGAGGTGATGATTTCGGTCAGGCTCGAGGTGGTCGACTCGGGATCGCCGAAGAGGCCGATCAACGAGACCATCGCGATCAGCGCCGGGAAGAGCGAGAGCAGGCCGTAGTAGGTGAGCGCCGCCGCCCAGTCGGTGAGGTTGTCCTCCATGAACTCCGTGGCGGTGCGTTTGAGCGTCGCCCACAGGCCTGGATCAGCCGCCGCCCCCTCGGGCCGGTAGTCGCGACGCGCCTCGTCCTCCTCCTCGGCACTCATGCCGATACGTCTTCCCCCGTACGCCGATCCGAAACGGCTCGGGGAGTCTCGCTAGGGCGTCAGTCGACCGAACCGGCCGGCACGATCCACTCACACGATTGGCCCGTGACCGCAGCGATTCGGTCGAAGTCGGCGTCGTAGTGGAGAACAGTGAGGCCACGAGCCTCTGCGGCAGCAGCGATCAGAAGATCAGGCACCTTTCGGCCGCGCTGGTGCTTTGCTGCGAGCAAACGCTGAACCCGCCTGGCCCGCTGCACGTGATCGGCTGATGTCTCCACGAGCTCGAAAGCTCGGAGGGCCTCCTGCAGCTGATCCCACTCGGTTGCGCTGCGAGCCGAATAGCCAATCTCGAGGTCACTGACTCCGGCTCTGGCGAGCTCGCCACGCTCAGCTACCGGCTCGATTGCATCGCGGACAGCGGTGTGATGGAAGTGCGTGAGAACGCTCGAGTCGAGCAAGTGGGTCAGCGCCATGCCTGCTCGCGAGCAGCCAGGTCAGCGCTGGCGAGGAGATCAAGGCGCCGCTTGACCACTTGTTGGTGCTCGCCACCAGCCTGGCGAAGGGCGCGATTGACGGTCTCCTTGATCGTCCCGCTGCCGAACTTCGCCCGTGCAGTCCGCAGAGCGTCCTCGTCGATGTCCACCAGATGCTTGCTCATCTTCAAGTAGTATATACGCGAGCTTCGGCTATATATCCGATCAGGCTCAGGCTCACGGCGCTAGCCGAACTCGATGACGCTGCGGATCCCGTCCTGGGCCTCCATCAGCTCGAAGCCGCGGTTGACCTCGTCGAGTCCGAAGCGGTGGGAGATGAAGGGATCGACGTCGATCTCGCCGGCCAGGCAGCGGTCGACGAGGGCGGGGACCTGGTCGCGTCCCTTGACCCCGCCAAACGAGGATCCGGCCACGCGGCGGCCGGTTATCAGCAGGCGGGGAACGATGTCGAGGGTCTCTCCCTTGCCGGCGACCCCTGCGACCGTGCAAAGGCCCCAGGCCATACGCGCGGCTTCGACCGCCTGGCGCATCACAGCGACGTTGCCCGTCGCCTCAAAGGTGTAATCGGCACCGAAGCCGCTGGTCATCTCAAGGATCTCCTCGACCGCGCCCTCCCCGCCTTCGATCGTGTCCGTCGCGCCCTGGCCGCGGGCGAGCTGGAGCCGCTCCGGCGAGAGGTCGACGCAGACGATGCGCTCGGCGCCCTGCAACCGGCAGCCGGCGACCGCGCCCAACCCGACCATCCCCGCCCCGAAGACTGCGCAAGTGCTGCCGGACTGTACGGCGGCAGTGTTGAGTGCAGCGCCGAGGCCGGTAGAGAGACCGCAGGCGAAGAGGCAGGCGTGCTCGAACGGCGCCTCGGGGTTCACCTTGGCCAGCGCGATCTCCGGCATCACCGTGTACTCGGCGAAGGTCGAGCAGCCCATGAAGTGACGGATCCCGTCCCCGTCGCGCGAGATCCGGGTGGTGCCATCCGGAAGGAAGCCCTTGTTCTGCTGCTCGCGGATCGCCAGGCAGAGGTTGGTGCGCGGGTCGAGGCAGTGGACGCACTCGCCGCACTGGGGCGAGAAGAGAGTGACGACGTGGTCGCCCTCGGATAGCGAGGCCACATCGGGGCCGACCCGCTCGACGACGCCGGCTCCCTCATGGCCGAGCACGGTGGGCGCATAGCCCGAAGGGTCGGCACCGGAGGCGGTGTAGAGGTCGGTATGGCAGACGCCGCAGGCGACGAGCCGGACGAGCACCTCGCCGGCCCGCGGCTCGGCGAGCTCGACCTCCTGGACCGCAAGCGGCTTTCCGAACTCCTCAAGCACCGCCGCGCGCATCTTCATCGTCGCTCGACCGCCCGCGTCAACCGCTCTTGAAGCGGGCGGCCTCCTCGGAGCCGCCCGTCGCGTCGCCCTCGCTGTAGGAGTGTGCCCCCGTACCGGCGAGCCCACCGCCGTCGACAATCAGGTACTCGTCGCGGATTGGCCGCTCGTCGAACCAGCACTCGAGGATCTCGCGCACCCCGGCCGCGTAGCGAGCCTGGGCGGAGAGGCTCGTGCCGGAGGTGTGTGGGGTCATTCCGTGGTGGGGCATGGTGCGCCAGGGATGGTCCTCCGGTGCCGGCTGAGGGAACCAGACGTCGCCGGCGTAGCCGGCAAGCTGGCCGCTCTCGCATGCCCGCGCAACCGCGTCGCGGTCGCAGATCTTGCCCCGCGCGGTGTTGATCAGATACGAGCCGCGCTTCATTTTGGCCAGCATCTCCGCGTCGAACAGGTTCTCGGTCTCGGGGTGCAGCGGCGCGTTGATCGTGACCACGTCGCACACCTCGACCAGCGACTCGGCGGTGGGATGGAAGGTGACGCCCAGCTCCGCCTCGACCTCGGCCGGCAGGCGGTGGCGGTCGGTGTAGTGCAGGCCGACCTCGAACGGCTTGAGACGCCGCAGCACCGCCGAGCCGATGCGCCCGGCGGCGACCGTGCCGACTTGCATGCCCTCGAGGTCGTAGGACCGCGAGACGCAGTCGGCGATATTCCAGCCGCCGTCGACCACCCACTGGTAGGACGGGATGTAGTTCCGCACCAGCGCCAGGATCATCATCACCACGTGCTCGGCGACGCTGATGCTGTTGGAGTAGGTCACCTCGGCGACCGTCAGGCCGTGCTCCATCGCCGCCTGCAGGTCGACGTGGTCCGAACCGATGCCGGCGGTCAGGGCGAGCTTCAGCTTGGGCGCTTTGGCGATCCGCTCGGCGGTCAGGTAGGCGGGCCAGAAGGGCTGCGAGATGACGACCTCCGCCTCGGGCAGCTCGCGCTCGAAGACCGAGTTCGGGCCGTCCTTGTCCGAGGTGACGATCAGCCGGTGGCCGCGCCCCTCAAGGAACTCGCGAAGACCCAGCTCCCCCGACACGCAGCCCACCAGCTCACCGGGCTGGAAGCCGAGTGCTGCGGGCGTCGGCGTGCTCTGACCGTCGTGGTAGCGCTCGATCGCCGGCACGGCATCGCGGGCGTAGGACGGCGGGTAGCCATCTACCGGGTCGTCATAGAGGACGCAGAGAACGTTCGCCACGCAGCGCATCCTCTCGCAAGGCGAGTTGAATGGTCAAGCCGAGCGAGGGATTCGATTCCATCGTTCGGATCCGGGTAACGGGTGCGACACATGGCCAACGAGCCGGAGACCACGCTCGATGGGCGCTTCAGCAGCCCGGACGCGAGTGCGACGCCCTGGGCGGAGGGGCTCGCGCGCGTCGAGGAAGCTGAGCTGTTCTGGATCTCCACGGTTCGCCCCGACGGGCGGCCGCACGTCACCCCGCTGATCTCCGTCTGGCTCGACGGCGCGGCCTACTTCTGCACCGGTCCCGACGAGCGCAAGGCGAAGAACATCGCCCAGAACCCGAGCTGCATCCTGACGACCGGCTGCAACCTGCTCGGCGAGGGTCTCGACGTGGTGATCGAGGGTGAGGCCGTGCGGATCGGCGATGACGCCAAGCTCGTGCGCATCGCCGAGGCCTACGAGTCGAAGTACGGCAGCGAGTGGCACTTCGACGTTCGCGACGGCGCCTTCCGCCACGATGCCGGCGAAGCGCTCGTATTCGAAGTCGCCCCCGCGACGGCCTTCGGCTTCCGCAAGGGCGAGTACAGCCAGACTCGTTGGCGCTTCGACTAGGGTGAGTAGCGACGTCAGCGAGCGCTGAGCGAGTCCGCCGAGTCGCGACGAGCGGGCGGCGGCGTCATCAGCGCGACCGGCAGGGCAAGGCCGGCGGAGCGGCGCAGGGT
>JBAREU010000276.1:0-11515 GCA_049796515.1 Solirubrobacterales bacterium | reverse complement strand
GGCCGAGGGCCTGCGCCTTACCCTCGACTCGCTTTAGATAAGACCTTCCGCTGTTACTTATGCCCCTATAGGGCACATAAATCACAGCGGAAGCCGATCATTAGTCTTTGACGCATGCCCGCCCAGGCCTATGCCGGCAAGGAGTGTGTCTGTCAGCTCCGCAAGGGGATCTGCGATCAGTCGTGCGTGCGCGACATGCTCGAGACCCCCTTCTACATCGCCTGCCTGAAGCTGAAGGGGCGGCGCTGCCTGGTGGTCGGCGGCGGCGACATCGGCCTGGAGAAGGTCGAGGGCCTGCTTGCCTGTAGTGCCGACGTCACCCTGATCGCGCCCGTCGCCCATCCCGAGCTGGAGTCCCTGGCCGCAGAGGGTTCGATCGCCTGGGAGAAGCGCGCCTACGCGGGAGCGGCGGACCTGGAGGGCGTCTTCATGGTCATCGCCGCGACTGACGACAGCGAGGTCAACATCGGCGTCTTCGACGACGCGGAGAAGCGGGCGATGCTGGTCAACGTCGTCGATGTGCCACCGCTCTGCAACTTCATCCTGCCGGCGATCGTCCGCACCGGCCCGCTGGCGATCGCGATCTCGACCGCCGGCGCCTCGCCCGCCCTGGCAAAGCGGATGAAGCGGGAGATCTCCGAGCTGTTCGGCGAGGAGTACGCCCGCCTGGCGGTAATTCTCAACGGCGCCCGCGGCTGGGCCAAGGGCACGCTGCCCACCTACCAGGACCGCAAGGAGTTCTTCGAGGGGATCGTCAACGGCGACCCCGACCCGGTCGAGCTTTTGCGCGAGGGACAGGAGACCCAGGTCCTGGCCCTGATCGAGGCGGCAAAAGAGCGCGCTGCGGCGGCGCTGGCCTGAGTCAGCTCACGCTGCAGGCCGAGGCCCGCACCCGCTCGAGCATCCCCCGCAGCTCGTCCGCCTGACGCTCGCTCAGATTGGCGGCGAAGGCAACCTTCAGCTCGGCGATGACCACGGGGCGCATCTCGTCGAGCAAGTCGTGGCCAGCGGGCAGCAGGGTCGCATAGCTGACCCGGCGATCGGTCTCGCAGAAGGTCCGCTCCATCAACCCGGCCTTGATCAGGCGATCGACGAGCTTGGTCAAGCCGCCGCGGGTGATCACCATCGCCTCGGCCAGCTCTCCCATCTTCATCCGCTGCTCCGGGGCCTCGGCGACGGTGGCGAGCACCTCGTACCAGGGCAGCGGCGGGAAGTCGGAGGCGGCGAGAGCTTCCTGAAGGCGCCCGACGATCGCAGCGTGAGTACGGGTAAGCGCGCCCCAGGCCTCGCCGTGGGGCGTAGAGCGCGGTGCCCGGCGCACTGGGGTGGCTTGCTCACTCACCAGGCCATGTTCCCAGATAACTATTGCCTAGTCAATAGTTGACAAGCTAACTACTTCTGCTAAGATGGTTTCCAAGTCAAAGGTTTATCAAGCAACAATTACGGAGGACAAGGCAAATGAGCACGCAGACGATCCAGCAGCAGATCCCCACCGGCACCTACGTCGTCGATCCGGTCCATTCATCGATCGGCTTCGCCGTCGTCCACAACGGCGTCTCGACCTTCCGCAGCGGCTTCGGCGGCTACGAGGCGCGACTTACCGGCGGCGAGTCGCCGAGGCTCGAGGGCACGGTCGACGTCGCCAGCATCCAGATCGAGGAGCCGCAGCTGAAGGGTCATCTCCTCTCCCCCGAGTTCTTCGACGTCGAGCGTCATCCGCGGCTGCGCTTCGAGTCGAGCGCTCTCGAGGTGGCCGAGGATGGCTCGACGACGATCCGCGGCGAGCTGGAGATCGGCGGCGAGATGCGCGAGGTCGAGGCAAACGGTCGTTTCGTACCGCTCGGCGCCGACCTCGCCGGCAAAGCCCGCGTCGGGCTCTCGCTCGGGACGAGCGTCGATCGGCGCGGCTTCGGGCTCGACTGGCAGGCCGAGCTGCCGAGCGGTGGCGAGGTGCTCGATTACGAGGTGAGCATCGCGGTCGAGCTGGAGCTGGTCGAGGAGGCCGAGTAGCGATGAGAGTGCTCGGCATCTCCGGCAGCCTGCGGCGCGAGTCGCACAACAGCGCCCTGCTGCGGGCGGCTGCGGAGCGGCTGCCCGGGGGGGCCGAGCTGGTCCTCTTCGAGCGGCTGGATGAGATCCCGCCCTATGACGAGGACGACGAAATGCGCGGGACGCCGGAGTCGGTGCGCGAGCTGCGCGAGACGATCCGCAGCGCCGACGCCGTGCTGATCGCCACCCCCGAGTACAACCACTCGATTCCCGGCCAGCTCAAGAACGCCCTCGACTGGGCTTCCCGCCCCGCGGGCCAGAGCGCCCTCAACGGCAAGCCGGTGGCGACGATCGGCGCCTCGACCGGCATGTTCGGCGCCGTCTGGGCGCAGGCCGAGCTGCGCAAGGTCCTCGGCGCGATGGGCGGACGGGTGCTGGAGGCCGAACTGCCGGTAGCCCACGCAAACGAGCTGCACCGCAATGGCAAGTTGGAGCTGGAGCCTGAGCAAGCCGAGCAGCTGGACGAGGTCCTGTCGGAGCTCGTCGCGGCAGCCGAGCGCGAGCCCGTGGCGGCGTAGCCGAAGGCCGGGGGTCCCCCTGCGGAAACCCGCATAGATGCGGCCTGAAGGGTCCTTGCCGGGAAGGGCTCACAAGTTTCCTCCGGGGGACCCCCGGCCTTCGTCAGGCAGCAGGAAGGGCGAAGAAGGCGATGGCTGAGAAGTGGGCTGCGGCGGCGAGGATGACTAGGGCGTGGAAGACCTCGTGGTAGCCGAAGACGCGGGGGTTGGGGTTGGGGCGTTGGGTGGCGTAGACGACGGCGCCTACGGTGTAGAGGAGGCCGCCGAATGCGACCAGGAGGGTGCCGGCGGTGCCCATCTCGGTCCACATGCCGGGGAAGGCGACTACGGCTACCCAGCCGAGCGACATGTAGACGAGGGCGGCTACCCATTTTGGGTGCTCGATCCAGACCATCTCGACGATCGCGCCGATCACGGCGCCGATCCAGACGACGGCGAGGATCGCGTCGGCGAGCGGGCCGTCGAGGACGAGCAGGGCGAAGGGCGTGTAGGTGCCGGCGATGAGGAAGAAGATCATCGAGTGGTCGAGGCGGCGCATCCAGCGGCGCACGTCCGGTCGCTTCCAGTTGACCCGGTGGTAGAGCGCGCTGGTGCCGAGCAGGGCCGAGAGGCTGACTGCATAGATCCCCACGGCGAGCGTCGCCGTCGGCGTCTCCGCGGCGACGATCAGGCCGATGCCGAGGAAGAGCGAGACGAAGAAGGCCCACTCGTGCGAGACGCCGCGCAGCTTCGGCTTGACCGTGGCGATCGCCTCCGACGCAACTTCCTTTGCAGATTCCGCCTTTGCGGCGGCCTTCGCCCGCATCATCGTCTTGTCACCATAGAGGGAGAACGGTCGCCAATCTGTGAAATTCGTGGCGTTTTGCGGAGTTGCGAGACACAAAGTACGTCCGACTCGTTGACGATCCTGGGCAGCTCCCCCCTAAAGCCGCCCGAGAGGAGAAGTTCGATGTCCCAGACCGCAACCAGCACCCGGAAAAACGGTCTCAAAGGGCTCGTGATCGAACGCCGTTTCTCCTCCCCGGGGACGCATCCCTTTGACGAGATCGAGTGGGAGACGCGCGACGCTGTTATCGGCGATCCCGCCGATCCGGCCTTCGAGCAGCGCGGGGTCGAGTTCCCCAAGAGCTGGTCGCAGAACGCGACCAACATCGTCGCCCAGAAGTACTTCCGCGGGCAGCTCGGCTCGGAGAAGCGCGAGTCCTCGGTCAAACAGATGATCGGCCGGGTCGCGGGGACGATCTCGGCCTGGGGGCGCGAGGGCGGCTACTTCGCCTCCGCCGAGGATGCAGAGGCCTTCGAAGCGGAGCTGACCTCGATCCTGCTCAACCAGAAGGCGGCCTTCAACTCGCCGGTCTGGTTCAACGTTGGCTTTGAGGAGCGGCCGCAGTGCTCGGCCTGCTTCATCCTCAGCGTCGACGACAGCATGGAGTCGATCCTCGACTGGAACACCAAGGAGGGGATGATCTTCCGCGGCGGCTCGGGGTCCGGGATCAATCTCTCCAATATCAGGAGCTCGGTCGAGCCGCTCTCCAAGGGTGGGCTCGCCTCCGGCCCAGTCAGCTTCATGCGCGGCGCCGACGCCTGGGCGGGGACGATCAAGTCGGGCGGCAAGACGCGGCGCGCGGCGAAGATGGTCGTGCTCGACGTCGACCACCCGGACATCGAGAGCTTCATCTGGTGCAAGGCCAAAGAGGAGGAGAAGGCGGGCGCGTTGCGCGACGCCGGCTTCGACATGTCGATCGACGGCGAGGGCTTCACCTCGATCCAGTACCAGAACGCCAACAACTCTGTGCGGGTGACCGACGAGTTCATGGAGGCGGTCGAGGCCGGTGAGGACTGGGACCTGATCGCGCGCACGACCGGCGAGGCGACCAAGACGCTGCCGGCGCGCGAGCTGATGAACGAGATCGCCGACGCCGCTTGGCGCTGCGCCGATCCGGGCGTCCAGTACGACACGATCATCAACCGCTGGCACACCAGCCCGGAGTCGGGGCGGATCAACGCCTCCAACCCCTGCAGCGAGTACATGCACGTCGACGACTCGGCCTGCAACCTGGCCTCGCTCAACCTGATGAAGTTTCGCCGCGAGGACGGCAGCTTCGACGTCGAGGACTTCGAGCACGCGGTCGACGTCGTCTTCCTCGCGCAGGAGATCGTCGTCGGCTTCTCCAGCTACCCGACCGAGCAGATCGGCGAGAACGCCAACGCCTTCCGCCAACTCGGCCTTGGCTACGCCAACCTCGGCGCCCTGCTGATGTCCGACGGGTTGCCTTACGACTCCGAGGCAGGCCGCAACGTCGCAGCGGCGATCACGGCGCTGATGACCGGCCGCGCCTACGCCCAGTCGGCGAAAATCGCCGCCGGGGCGACCGGGCCCTATGACGAGTACGAGAAGAACCGCGACGCCCACAACGGGGTGATGCGGATGCACCGCGACGCCGCCTACGACGTCGACCCGACCGGGATCAAGGGCGAGCTACTGGAGGCCGCGCAGCGTGCCTGGGACGAGGCGGTCGAGCTCGGTGAGGAGCACGGGTACCGCAACGCGCAGGCCACCGTGCTGGCGCCGACCGGGACGATCAGTTTCCTGATGGACTGCGACACGACCGGGATCGAGCCCGACTTCTCGCTGGTCAAGTTCAAGGAGCTGGTCGGCGGCGGCCAGATGACGATCGTCAACCGCTCGGTGCCGCTGGCGCTGCGCACGCTCGGCTACTCCGACGCCGAGGTCGACCAGATCGACGCCCACATCGCCGAGAAGGCGACGATCGTCGGGGCGCCCGGGCTCAAGGACGAGCACCTGCCGATTTTCGACGTCGCGGTCGGCGAGCGGGCAATCTCCCACACCGGGCACATCGACATGATGGCCGCGACCCAGCCGTTCATCTCCGGGGCGATCTCGAAGACGGTCAACCTGCCCCAATCGGCGACGGTCGCGGACATCGCCGACGCCTACACGCGCGGCTGGAAGGGCGGCCTCAAGGCGCTGGCGATCTACCGCGACGGCTCCAAGACCGCGCAGGCGCTGCGCACCGACGCGCAGGAGGAGAAGGGGGCCGAGGTGGAGGTCGTGGTCGCGCCGCCGGAGCGCAAGCGGATGCCGCGCGAGCGCGAATCGATCACCCACAAGTTCTCGATCGCCGGTCACGAGGGCTACATCACCGCCGGCAAATACGAGGACGGCTCGGTCGGCGAGATCTTCCTCACCGACATCGGCAAGGAGGGCTCGACGATGCGGGGGCTGATGAACGCCTTCGCGACGGCGATCTCGCTCGGCCTCCAGTATGGCGTCCCGCTCGAAGACTTCGTGCGGAAGTTCAGCTACATGCGCTTCGAGCCGGAGGGCATCACCGGCAACCCGGAGATCCCGTTCGCTAAATCGCTGCCGGACTACATCATGCGCTGGGTCGCCAGCCGCTTTATCGAGGACACGGACACGCTGGAGGAACTCGGGATCATGACCCAGGAGGTCCGCGCCAAGAAGGACGCCGAGACCTCCCAGCTCGGGCTCGGGATCGCCACCGACACCGCCGGTCCGGCGAACGGCGGCAACGGCCACAGCGGCGGCGAGAAGGCGAAAGCCAGCGGCGGCGAGGCAGTGCCGGCGGCCTCGGCCTTCACCGAAACCCCACCGGTCGTCCCGGCCAAGATGTCCGGCCTCGACCTCGGCCCCGCCTGCGAGCAGTGCGGCGGCATGATGCAGCGGACGGGCTCCTGCTACACGTGCTCTTCCTGCGGCAACAACACCGGCTGCGGCTGAGTCCTCATATGAGGCTCCTTGCGGTTCTGGCACTGACGGTCGCGACGGGGGCAGCCTCCGTCGCGCTCGCCTCCCCCACCGAGACCCACATCGCCAGCTGCGATCCCGGTCCGGTGCTGATCGGCAGCGGCAAACCCGGTTGGCGAGGGGAATTGCTCTCCGCCGGCCCACTCGGGATCCGCCGTAACCCCCTCTCCCAGATGAGCCCCTACTCTCAGCGCAAACCGAACGTGCTGTTGACCAAGGCTGGGATTCTGGTCGAGGGGCACGATGCGGTGACCCTTAGCGTCCCGCCCGATCTAGTCCACCGTGTCTTCCTCTACTACGGCTTCCACAAAGGGCCCGACGGAAAACGATCGACCTCGTTCTACGGCTTCCCCGGGAGCTCGTCGGTTGAGCTCCATCCCTGCACCGACAAGCCTCGCACGATCTGGCCGGGTGGAATCAGGGTCAAGGGACGCAAGCCGGTACACCTGAATGTGAAGGTCGCAGGACAGTCAGAGGTACACCAGCTTCGGCTTGGCCGGCCGACGCTCCACTCAACCCCGCCAGCGAGCAGCCACTAGCTCAAGACGACCCGCGCGTTGTGGCGCGGGGTCTCGGTGATCGCGCGGCGGAAGACGCGTTCCGGCTTCGGGTCGGCGGGGCGGATCCGGTGGCGCTTGACCAGCTCGCGTAGGACGACCGCCATCTCGAACTGGGCGAAGGAAGCACCGAGGCAGCGGCGGACGCCGCCGCCGAAGGGGATCCAGGTGTAGGTGCCGGGCGGGTTGTCGACGAAGCGCTCGGGCTTGAAGGCCATCGGATCGGGATAGATCTCGGGGTTGCGGTGGACCAGGTAGATGCAGGGAGCGACCGAGACGCCGGCGGGCAGCTCGTAGCCGCCGATCTCGACCGGCTCGGTGAGGCGGCGGAGGACGATCGAGATCACCGGGCGCAGTCGCAGCGTCTCCTGGATCGTCGCGGTCAGGTACTCGTCCGAGCCAGCCTCGGTCTCCTCGCGCAGGCGGTCGAGCTTCTCGGGATGGCGGCAAAGCCGCTCGACCGCCCAGGAGAGCGAGGTCGCGGTCGTCTCGTGCCCGGCTACGAGCAGGGTGAGCAACTCGTCGCGCATCTCCACGTCGCGCATCGGGCTGCTGTCCTCGTGACGGGCGCCGACCAGCAACGAGAGGATGTCGTCGCGCTCCTCCAGGTCATCGGCATGCCGCCGGGCGGCGATCTCGCGGTAGATCAGCTCGTCGACCCGTTCCATGCGGCGGCGGAAGGTCGAGATGCGGCGGACCCGGTCGGGGCCGATCAGAAGGACGGGCAGCAGCAGAGCCGGGTTAGTAGTCAGGTCGAGGAACTCGCGCAGTGCCTCGCGCAGCTCGGCGAGCTTGCCGGCCTCGGCCTTGCCGACGCCGAAGACGGTGCGCAGGATGATCTCCAGCGTCAGTGCCTGCATCCGTGGTCGCAACTGGTACGGAGTCCCGGTCGGCCAGCTGTCGATCTCAGCCGCGGCGATCTCCGCCATCGTCTCGCCGTAGGCCTGCATGCGCTCCCCGTGAAAGGGCGGCAGCAGCAGCTTGCGCTGGCTCATGTGCGGCTTCTCGTCGAGGACGAGGATCGAGTTCTCCCCCAGCACCGTGCTGAGGATCTGGTTCCCCTCGCCGGCGTGGAAGACCTTGGGATCGCCGGTGAAGACCTGTTTGACCGCCTCCGGATCGGCCAGCATCACCCAGGTCCCTTCGTAGGCTAGGCGCACCGTGAACATGTCGCCGTAGCGGTCGTGACAGGCGTAGAGCATCCGTCGCGCCTGCCGCGACCAGATCGCGGTCTGAATCGGCATCGGCAGCGGTAGGCCGGGGGGAAGGCCGCGCTCTAACGGCCGGCCGGTCGGTCTGGGAGCGGTTGTAGTCGCTGCCTCCATCGCCTCGGGCGGGACGGTACACCCGCCGACGCGTACCTCGTGTGAGATCCGTCCTTACTTAACCGAAACTCGACACTGGCCCGGCGGGGCCGAATCGCATAGGCTGCCGCCTCGTCTTGGCCCCTCCCCGGCTTCCGCCTCGCATCGAGCACAGGATCCTGCGGTTCGTCTGCAACATGCCGCCGCGCCTGCAACGAACGCTCTTCGGCGCGCCGACGCAGATCGACGGTCAGGTCCTGGCGCCCGAGATGCAGGCGCTGGTTCGGCTCGCCAGTCTCACCCGGGATCAGTCGGCGTCGGCCTACGGCAAGCTCACGCCGGACCAGGCACGAGCCAGGATCCGCGCCGGCGCCGCCGCAGCGGCGGGTCCGAAGCAAGCGCAACTGGCCGTCACAGACCTCGCCATCCCGGGACCAACGGGGGCAATCCCGGCGCGGTTCTACGAACCGCCAGGCATCGGGATCGAGGACCGGCCGCTGATCGTCTACTTCCACGGTGGCGGATGGACGATCGGCGACCTCGATACCTGCGACGGCGTCTGCCGGTTCCTCGCCGCGCACACCCCCGCCACAGTGCTATCGGTCGACTACCGGCTGGCCCCCGAGCATCCCTTCCCGGCAGCGGTCGAAGATGCGCTGGTGGCTTTCCGCTGGGCGACGACGGAAAGCTCCCGCCTCGGCGTGGATCCGAACCGCATCGCCGTCGCCGGCGACAGCGCCGGCGGCAACCTTGCCGCCGCGGTCAGCCTGCTGACCCGCGACGGCGACGATCCCACCCCCGCGATGCAGGTGTTGATCTACCCCGTCACCGACGCGGTCGGCGGCCAGCGCTCGCGCGACGAGTTTGCCGAAGGCTTCCTGCTGACGAAAGCCGACATGGATTGGTTCGAGCGCCACTACCTGCCCCCGGGAGCCGACGAGGCCGACCCTCGCGTCTCGGTGCTACGCGCCGACGATCTCTCCGGCCTGCCGCCCGCCTACGTCACCACCGCTGGCTTCGACCCGCTGCGCGACGAGGGCGAGGCCTACGCGGCGCGGATGCAGGAGGCCGGCGCGCAGGTCGTCCTGCGCCGCCACCCCGGTCTGATCCACGGCTTCGCCAACATGACCGAGGTCAGCAGCACGGCTCGAGCGGCGATGCTTGAGCTCGCCGGCGCCCTTGGCGACGGGCTCTCTCAAGATACCCCCTAGGGGTATTTGCTACTCTCCGTTCGAACTCGGCCAACGCACCCGAAGGAGGCCGCATGGACGCCACCGCCCACGCTCACCACCAGCACGACCACGCGATGCCAACCGAGGGATCGGCGCTCACCGCAGTCGCGATCAGCGCCACCCTGCACTGCCTGACCGGCTGCGCCATCGGCGAGATCGCCGGCATGGCGATCGGCACGGCGCTCGGCTTCTCCAACCTCGGTACGGTCGCTCTCGCCGTCGTCCTCGCCTTTCTCTTCGGCTACGGCCTCACCAGTCTGCCGCTGCTCCGTGCCGGCCTCGTCCTCTCCACGGTGATCCCGATCGCGCTCGCCTCCGACACGCTCAGCATCGCGACGATGGAGATCGTCGACAACGCGATCATCGTCGCGATCCCCGGCGCGATGGAGGCCGGTCTGGGGTCGCTGCTCTTCTGGGGCAGCCTGTCCTTTGCCCTCGTCATCGCCGGGGCGGTGGCGATGCCGGTCAACCGCTGGCTGATCGCCCGCGGCAAAGGCCACGCGGCCGTCCACGAGACCGGCATCCACGGTGGGCCACCGGTCCGGGTCGTCGCCTACGTCGCTGCCGCGATGGGGATCTTCGGCGCCGCGGTCCTGCTCGCGGAGGTGATCTCGTGAGTGCGGCGGAGACCGAGACCCGCGGCTACAGCGAGGAAAAGGAGGCGGTACTCAAGCGCCTGCGCCGGATCGAGGGACAGGTGCGGGGCGTCGAGCGGATGGTCGAGGAGGATCGCTACTGCATCGACGTCGTCACCCAGGTGACCGCGATCCAGGCAGCGCTCGACAAGGTCGCCCTCGAGCTGCTCTCAGACCATGCCGCCCACTGCGTCGTCGGCGCCACCGAGGCTGATCGCCCCGAGCGCACTGAAGAGCTGATGGCAACCGTCAAACGCCTGTTGCGGCACGGCTGAGCCCTACTCGTATTGGAGTGCTCTGAGCACATCCAGGCGCGAGGCTCGCCGCGCCGGGGGGATCGCGGCGATGACGCCGGCGAACGCGGCGAAGATCAGCATCGCGATCAGCTGCCCGACCGGGTAGGAGAGAGCGAAGCCTTCGTCCTTCAGTGGCTGCGCGATCAGCGCCGCGAAGATCACCCCGATCACCATGCCGAGCAGCGCTCCGATCAGCGCCGTGATCACCGCCTCGTAGCGGATCATCGTCCGCACCTGGCGCCGCGACATGCCGATCGCCCGCAGCATCCCGAGCTCCCGCGTGCGCTCGTGGATTGAGAGCGCCAGCGTGTTGGCGATTCCGAACAGCGAGACGATCACCGCCAGCGCCAGCAGCGCGTAGATCAGGCCGAGAAGCTGGTTGATCTGCTCTTCCTGGTTTTCCTTGAGTTCCTCCTGGTTGCGCACCTCGACCACGGGGAACTCGCGGTCCATCGTCTCGATCAGCGCTTCGTGCACTTTTTCCGCCTTCGCGCCGGGGGCGAGCTTGACGAAGTCGATCACGTCATCGCGCTGGTCGAAGGCGGTCCCCATCAGTCGCTGGGTGACGATCGCCCCACCGAACAGTTCGGCCTTGTCTTCGTACTCGCCGACTACGGTGAGGTTGGGCCGCGCCCCGATCTGGGTGAGGAAGCGCACCCGGTCCCCGCGCCCGAGGTCGTTGTCGGAGGCGAGGGACTTATCGACGATCACCTCGCGGTCGGTGAGCGTGCGCAGGGTCCGCGGCCCGCCCTCGGTCCAATCGATGTCGATCACCGCGCCGGCGTTGCGGCCGAGCGCCGAGACCCGCTCTTTGCCGCCGCCGTCGACCAGCTTCGCCTGGGCGGTGCGCAGGGTCGAGACCAGCTCGACGCCGGACACCTGGCGGGCCGCCTCGGCCGCGCGCGGCGAGATCGGCGAGAAGCCGTCGGAGTTCTGCAGCACCAGCTCGCCCTGGAAACTCTCGTCGACCGCGGTCGCGATTGAGCTCTTGATGCCGGCGGCGAAGACGGTGACGAAGGCGACCACGGCGAGGCCGATCATCAACGCCGCGGCCGTGACCGCGGTGCGGGCCGGGTTGCGCTGCGTGTTCTCGCGGGCGAGGCGGCCGGTGAGGCGGCGCAACATCTCCAGCGG
>JBAREU010000275.1:0-2235 GCA_049796515.1 Solirubrobacterales bacterium | reverse complement strand
GCCACGAACTTGGTGGTCGGCGAATGGTAGAGATCGTTGGGCGAGCCGACCTGCTCGATCAGGCCGGCGTTCATGACCACCACGCGGTCGGCGAGCGTCATCGCCTCGACCTGGTCGTGGGTGACGTAGACCGTGGTGGTGCGCACCTTCTGGTGCACCTTCTTGATCTCGGTGCGCATCTGCACGCGCAGCTTGGCGTCGAGGTTGCTGAGCGGCTCGTCGAACAGGAACACCTTGGGATCGCGCACGATCGCGCGGCCCATGGCGACGCGCTGGCGCTGGCCGCCCGAGAGCTGCTTGGGCTTGCGGTTGAGCAGCTCCTTGATGTCGAGGATGCGGGCGGCTTCGTCCACGCGCTTCCTGATCTCGGCCTTGGGATAGCGCTTCAGGCGCAGGCCGAACGACATGTTCTGCTCCACCGTCATGTGGGGGTAGAGCGCGTAGTTCTGGAACACCATGGCGATGTCGCGATCCTTCGGTTCCAGGTCGTTCACCACGCGCTCGCCGATGGCGATCTCGCCCGCACTGATGTTCTCCAGCCCCGCCACCATGCGCAGCAGCGTGGACTTGCCGCAGCCCGAAGGCCCGACCATCACCACGAACTCGCCGTCCTTGATGTCCATGGAGATGCCCCGGATCACCTTCACGGCGCCGAAGGACTTGAACACGTTGCGGATCGATACGGCAGCCATTATTTCTCGGTCTCCACCAGGCCCTTGACGAACCACTTCTGCATCAGCAGCACCACCAGCGCCGGCGGCAGCATGGCCAGCATGGCGGTCGCCATGATCAGGTTCCATTCATTGGCCGCATCGCCGCCGACGATCATGCGCTTGATGCCGATCACCACCGTGTACATCGATTCGTCGCTGGTGATGAGCAGCGGCCACAGGTACTGGTTCCAGCCGTAGATGAACTGGATGACGAACAGCGCCGCCATGGTGGTTTTCGACAGCGGCACCACCACGTCCCAGAAGAAACGCATCGGCCCGGCACCGTCCATGCGCGCGGCCTCGGCGAGCTCGTCCGGAATGGTCATGAAGAACTGGCGGAACAGGAACGTCGCGGTGGCCGAGGCGATCAGCGGCAGCGTGAGCCCGGCGTAGGTATTGAGCAGGTGCAGGTCGGCCATCACCTTGAAGGTCGGGATGATGCGCACCTCGACCGGCAGCATCAGGGTGACGAAGATCATCCAGAAGAAGAAGTTGCGCAGCGGAAAGCGGAAATAGACGATGGCGAACGACGACAGGATCGAAATGGCGGTCTTGCCGATCGGCACCGCGAGCGCCATCACGAAGCTGTTGGTCAGCATGTCCAGCACCGCGGCCTTCGAACCCTTGGTCGAACCGGCGAACAGCACCTGCGAGTAGTTCTCGATGAAATGGCTCCCCGGCAGCAGCGGCATCGGCACCGACATGATTTCCTCGAAGGTCAGCGTCGAGGCGACGAAGGTGACGTAGAGCGGAAACGCGACGATGATCGCGCCGAGCACCAGCACGGCGTGCGCGAGGAAATCGAGAACCGGGCGCTTTTCTACCATCGGTCGGCCCTCAGTACTGCACCTTGCGCTCGATGAAGCGGAACTGGATCACCGTCAGCGCGATGACGATCATCATCAGGATCACCGACTGCGCCGACGAGCCGCCGATGTCCGCCGATTTCACGCCGTCGTGGTACACCTTGTAAACGAGGATCTGCGTTGCCTGCGCCGGTCCGCCCTGGGTGGTGGCGTCGACCACGCCGAAGGTCTCGAAGAAGGCGTAGACGATGTTGACCACCAGCAGGAAGAAGGTGGTCGGCGACAGCAGGGGGATGACGATGGTCCAGAAGCGCCGCGCCGGCCCCGCGCCGTCGATCGCCGCCGCCTCGATGAGCGACTTGGGGATCGACTGCAGCCCGGCGAGGAAGAACAGGAAGTTGTAGCTGATCTGCTTCCATACCGAGGCGATGATGATCAGCAGCATCGCCTGGTCGCCCTTGATGATCCAGTTCCAGTCGACGCCGAAGCCCTTGAGCGCGTAGGTGACGATGCCGATCGAGGGCGCGAACAGGAACGACCACAACACGCCCGCCACCGCGGCGGCCACCGCGTAGGGCCAGATCAGCACGGTCTTGTACGCGAGCGCGCCCTTCACCACGCGGTCGGCCATCACGGCGAACACGAGCGAGATGGCGATGCCGGTGAAGGCCACCGACGCGCTGAAGATGGCGGTGGTCTTGAAGGAGGTGAGGTAG
>JBAREU010000274.1:0-26745 GCA_049796515.1 Solirubrobacterales bacterium | reverse complement strand
CGACCGTGCCGGTGCGCGGCTGCTGCAGTCCGGCGATCAGCTCGAGCAGGGTCGACTTGCCGCAGCCCGAGGGGCCGACCAAACCGAGCACGCCGTGCGCGGGTACCTCCAGGTCGAGGCGCTCGATCGCTTCCAGCTCGCCATAGGCGTGGCCGAGGGCGTGGATCGAGACGCCGGCGGCGGGGGCGACCGTGCCGGCAGGCGATTCCTCGGCGACGGCGAATTGATCGGTTCCCGCGACCACACTGGTATCCTGGCGCACTCCGCGCTCCTGACCAAAGAGGTCAGGAAAGTCGATAAGCACCCGGCGCGGCAACTTGATGGACCCGGCAATCGTCATCTTCGGCTTCGGCATCGGAGCAATGGTCGGCATGACCGGCATGGGCGGCGGCACCCTAATGACGCCATTGCTGATCCTGATCTTCGGGGTCAAGCCGGTGACGGCGATCGGCACCGACATCTTCTACGCCGCGGTGACCAAGACCGTTGGCGGCTGGCGGCACCTGCGGATGGGCACCGTCAACATGGGCCTCTCGCTCTGGCTCGCCGCCGGCAGCGTGCCGGCCTCGGTGGCCGGGGTTTGGGCGATCTCGATCCTGCAGAGCAAGGTCGGCGAAGAGCGCCTCGACTCGATCGTCTACGCCCTACTCGGCGGGACGCTGCTGATGGTCGGGATCATCACCCTGGCCCGCGCCCTGATCCTCAGCAACCTGATCGAAGAGCGCGACGACTTCGAGCTGAAGCGGCGGCATAAGGTCGCCGCCGTCGCGATCGGCGCCACGACCGGCTTTGTCATCGGCATCACCTCGGCCGGCTCGGGCACGGTGATCGCGATCCTCCTGATCGCGGTCTTTCGCCTCACGCCTCAGAAAGTCGTCGGCACCGACGTCTTTCACGCCGCGATTCTGCTCTGGGCCGCCGGCGTCGCGCACTGGGTCAGTGGCAATGTCGATTTCGTCCTGGCCGGCAACATCCTTCTCGGCTCGGTGCCGGGGGTCATCGTTGGCTCACACTTCGCCGCCCGCGCTCCCACCGGCTTCCTACGCACCGCACTAGGCGTCGTCTTGGTGGCGTCGGGGATCGTCACGGTGCAGAAGGGCGACCCGGTCGTCTGGCCAATCGCAGCAGCCGTAGCCGGCATCGGCCTGGGCCTGCTGATCTGGTTCCCGCGCTGGTGGAGCGCCAGGCGCGTCGAGAGGGAAGCGGCGGAAGGCAAAGTGGCAGCTCGCGACCGCAGTGGCGATCTGGCGCCTGACACGATTGGCTGACTGATTTACTAGCTGTATGCGCGTTTCCGCGAAGGCCGACTATGCCGTGCGGGCGGCTGCCGAGCTGGCGGCCGCCGACGATGAACCCGTCAAGGGGGAGCGGCTTGCGGAGGCGCAGGACATTCCGCTGCAGTTCCTCGAGCACATCCTGCTGGAGCTGAAGCACCACGGCATAGTGCGTGCAAGGCGAGGGGCAAAGGGCGGCTACTGGTTGGCCAAGCCCGCCGACGCGATCACGATCGCCGACGTCGTCCGCGCGGTCGAGGGCCCAATCGCCCACGTGCAGTCCTCCCCTCCCGAGTCGATCGAGTACCGCGGCCATGCCGAGCACCTACAGGAGGTCTGGATCGCCGTCCGCGCCAACCTCCGCGCTGTCCTAGAGCACGTCACCCTCGCCGACCTCGTCAGCGGCGAGCTTCCCGCCGCGGTCGGCGACCTCGCCGCCGAGCCCGACGCCTGGGCACCTCGCTAGACGCAAGCCGCCCCTCGCGCGGGTGGCACGGCGGCGGGGGTCCCCCATAGCGGAGGAGCTCGCGAAGCGAGATCCGAGCACATGGGGGAGACCGCCGTGACAGGACCCGCGCGCCAGCGGCAATCTTGACTTTGCTGATCATCTTTGTGCTAGGGTGCCGCACTCATTCTTCATCAACTTCATCAAAAAAGAAGGGAAGGGCTGGGATGACGAACCCTGGCAAGGGCAAGAGGACGATTGGAGCGGGTTTGGTCGCATTGCTCACTGTGATCGCACTGGCGGTTGCCGGCTGCGGCGGTGACGACAGCGCCACTGGCTCCGGTGGCGGCGAGCTCGACGTGGTCGGCTACTCGACCCCCGAGGCCGTCTACGAGGAAGCGCTCGAGCCCGGGTTCGAGGCTACTCCTGAGGGTGCTGATGTCAGCTTCAGCAACTCCTTCGGTGCCTCCGGCGATCAGAGCCGCGCGGTCGAGGCGGGACAGCCGGCGTCGGTCGTCCACTTCGCCCAGGGCGGCGACATGATCCGGCTGGTCGAATCCGGCCAGGTCGCGCCCGACTGGGACAAGAACAAGTACAAGGGGATCGCCCAGGACTCGGTCGTGGTCATGACCGTCCGCAAAGGCAACCCCGAGGGCCTCGAGTCGCTCGATGACCTGCTGACCAAGGACGTCGAGATCGTCACCCCCAACCCGTTCAGCTCGGGCGCCGCCCGCTGGAACATCATGGCGATCTACGGCTCGCAACTGCACGAGGGTAAATCCCCGCAGCAGGCGCTCGACGCGGTCAAGACCGTGCTCGAGAAGACGGTCGTGCAGCCGGGCAGCGCCCGCGATGCGCTCGCCGCCTTCACCCAGGGAGAGGGCGACGTCCTGCTCGGCTATGAGAACGAGGCGATCAAGGCCCAGGACGAGGGTGAGGACGTCGACTACGTGATCCCGCCCAGCACGATCCTGATCGAGACCCCGATCGCGGTCACCAAAGACGCGCCCGAGGCCGCTCAGAAGTTCCTCGACTACATCTGGTCGGATGAGGGGCAGGAACTGTGGGCTGAGAACGGCTACCGGCCGGTCAACAAGAACCTGGTCGACCCGAAGCAGTTCCCGACTCCCGAGGACCTGTTCACGATCGCCGAGTTCGGCGGCTGGGAAAAGGTCAACGATGAGTTCTTCGACGACGAAACCGGCTCCGTAGCCGAGATCGAGAAAGAACTCGGAGTCTCGACGAGCGGCTGATGGACGCGCACCCGGCAAGCGCACCGCCAGTATCCGCAGCACCCCGGGCAGGCATCCGCCTGCCCGGGCTCGGTGCCGGCCTCGGCCGCGGCATGGTCGTCCTCTACCTCTCGCTGATGGTGATGCTGCCGTTGGCGGCGGTAGTCGACGAGTCGCTGGCCAACGGACTCGACGCCTTCTGGCAGTCGGTCACCGGCGAGCAGGCGATGGCGGCGCTGAAGCTGACCGTCGTCTGCTCTTTGATCGTGGTCGCGATCAACGCCTTCTTCGGCACGGTGATCGCCTGGGTCCTGGTCCGCGACGACTTCCGCGGCAAGGGAGCGGTCAACGCCCTGATCGATCTGCCTTTCGCGCTGCCGACGATCGTCGCCGGGCTCACCCTGCTGACCCTGTACGGCTCCGACAGCCCGATCGGTCTCAACGTCGCCTTCACTCGGGTGGCGGTCGTGATGGCGCTCTGCTTCATCACCCTCCCCTTCGTCGTCCGCTCGGTGCAGCCGTTGCTGATGGAGATGGACCGCGAGATGGAGGAGGCGTCGACCTCGCTCGGCGCCGGTGGCTTCACCACCTTCCGCCGGGTCATCTTCCCCAACCTTCTACCCGGCATCATCGCCGGGATCATGCTCGCCTTCGCGCGGGCGCTGGGCGAGTACGGCTCGCTGATCCTGATCTCGGGCAACATCCCTTTCAAGACCGAGGTCTCCTCGGTCTTCATCCGCAGCCAGATCGAGTCCGGCAACGTGCCCGGCGCCTCCGCGGTCTCGGTTGTGCTGCTGTCGCTCTCGGTCCTGATGCTGGTCCTGGTCAGCCTCTTTGCCCGCTCAGGGCCCCGAGGCGAGAAAGGAATCCTGGCCCGCACGGTCAGCCGCGTGATCGGCCGCTCCCAGGTTGGAGGCGGAGCATGAGGCCCACGGCGCCCGCGAAGTGGGGCCTGCGCACCATCGCTTTCGGCTATTTGGGGCTGCTCTTGCTCGCCCCGGTCGGGATGATCTTCTACAAGACCTTCGAGCACGGGCTGGGACCGCCGGTCGAAGCGATGACCTCGCCGGAGGCGATCCACTCGATTCAGCTCACCCTGCTGATGGTCGCGGTAGCGGTGCCGTTGAACACGATCTTCGGCGTCGGCTGTGCTCTGCTGCTCGTCCGCCATCGCTGGTGGGGCAACCGCGTGATCGACGCGATCATCAACCTGCCCTTCGCGATCTCGCCGATCGTGGTCGGTCTCGCGCTTTTCCTCCTGTACGGCAACGACGGCTGGTTCGGCCCGAGGCTGATGGAATGGGGCGTAACGATCCTCTTCGACTGGCCGGCGATGGTTCTCGCCAGCATCTTCGTCTCTCTGCCCTTCGTCGTACGCGAGACGGTGCCGGTGCTGCAGGAGATCGGTACCGAGCAGGAGCAGGCGGCCTCGACGCTCGGCGCCAACGGGTGGCAGACCTTCTGGCGGGTGACCCTGCCGGCGATTCGCTGGGGCGTCGCCTATGGCGTCGTCCTCACCACCGCCCGCGTTCTGGGCGAGTTCGGCGCGGTGACGATCGTCTCGGGCAGGATCTCCGGTGAGACCGAGACCCTGCCGCTGTTCGTTGGCAGGGCCTTTGAGCAGTTCAACGAGGAAGCCGCTTACGCGGGCGCGATCGTCCTTGCCCTGCTTGCCCTGACCACGCTGCTGCTGATGAGCGTCGGCGGCCGCAAGGCGAAGGCGAGCAGTGGCGGTTCGCTGCCGGCTGCCGAGCTGGCGATGTCCACTTCCAACAACAAGGAGGGTTCCTGATGGGAATCGCAGTCGAGGGAGCGTTCAAGCGCTTCGGTGACTTTCAGGCTCTCGACGACGTCTCGATCGACGTGCCGGACGGCTCGTTGACGGCGTTGCTCGGGCCGAGCGGCAGCGGCAAGTCGACGCTGCTGCGGGCGATCGCTGGGCTCGAGGAGCTCGATGCCGGACAGGTCGTGATCAACGGCCAGGACGCGACGGCGACGCCGGCGCAGAAGCGCGAGGTCGGCTTCGTCTTCCAGCACTACGCCGCCTTCAAGCACATGACCGTGTTCGGCAACGTCGCTTTCGGCTTGAAGATCCGCAAGTGGGACAAGGCGAAGACGAGCGACCGGGTGCACGAGCTGCTGCGCCTGGTCCAGCTCGACGGGCTGGCGGAGCGCTACCCCGACCAGCTCTCCGGCGGCCAGCGCCAGCGCATGGCGCTGGCCCGGGCGCTGGCGGTCGAACCGCAGGTGCTGCTGCTCGACGAGCCGTTCGGGGCGCTCGACGCCAAGGTGCGTAAGGACTTGCGCACCTGGCTGCGCCGCCTTCACGACGAGATGCACGTGACGACGATCTTCGTCACCCACGACCAGGAGGAGGCGATGGACGTCGCCGAGCAGCTCGTCGTGATGAACAACGGCAGGGTCGAGCAGTCCGGCAGTGCCGACGATCTCTACGACCACCCAGCCAACGAGTTCGTGATGAGCTTCGTCGGCGAGGTCAACCGGCTCGGCGATCACTTCGTCCGTCCGCACGACATGGACGTGGTGCTCGATGCCGACGAGCGCACCGAGGAGGCGATGGTGCAACGGATCGTCGCCCTCGGCTTCGAGATCCGGGTCGAGTTCGTGCTCGGCGACGGCACCGAGGTCTGGGCGCAGCTGACCCGCGCCGAGCTGCAGAAACTGGAGCTGCGCGAGGGCCAGATCGTCCACCTGCGCCCCGGCCAGACCAAGAGCTTCAGCGGTGATGTCCCGTCGTCCGACAGTCGTGGGGCCTCGACTCCCCGCGGCGGTCAAGGCGACGACGACGCAGAAGTAACTGCAGCCGCCTGAAGGGGCGACAGGGCGGGGCGTCCTCTTGCCGGGTGGCGCCCCGCCCGTCTCGCCACCATCTAAGTTACGCGCCGCTCGAAGGTCTTTTCCAGTGCCGTCTCGTCTTCGTCTCCGGCGATCGTCTTGTCGAGCCGGACGATCGCCTCGCGGTTGTCGAGCCGCACGGTGCCAACCTGATTGTCGAAGTACGGGCCCTCGAGCAGGCGCCAGCGGATGCCGGGGTCCGGAGCGCCGGCCAAGCGCCCCAATCCACGCGCCAGAGCCTCGAAGGGTCGGGAGAAGCCGGCTCGGATAACCCTTCGCTCGCGCTGGTCCAGGGGGTTGCGGTACGGAGAGCAGACTGCTTGCAGCACCCGGCTCTTCACCCCGGCGCTCGGCTTGAAGGCGATGTCGCAGAGGTAGGCGTGGTGGACGTCGCCGGAGAGGATCACGATCGAGGCCGGCGGCTTTCCCCGTTTACCCGAGCCGACCTCTTCCAGCAGCTCGCGCATGCGCTGGAAGGAGTACTGGAAGGCTGCCCAGTGGTCAAAGTCGAGTGCCCGGCGCAGCTTCTCGCTGGCCCTGGCGATGAGGTGGCCGTAGACACCGTCGCAGAGGCGCTCGTTCCAAGCCTCGAGGTGGTGGAAGCCGGGGGAGAGCAGGTAGGGCACAGTCGTGGCGATCAGCAGGTGGTCGAAGTCGCCGCTGGCATGGTCGAGTATCCAGTCCCAGACCTCCTCGTCGAACATCGAGCGATGCTCCCGGGTCAGCACCCTGGCCGCGCGGGAATCCATGAATATCGCCCGCACCCCGTCGATGTCGCGGCAGTAGCTCCAGCGCGTTCCCGCTGCGGTCGAGTCGATGCTCTTCGCCCACTCGCGCAGGGCCTCGGTGGCGTCGGCGCTGCCCCTGACCTGCTCGTAGATCTCGTTCTCCTCGTCGAGCTCGCGCGGCGAGAGGTTGCCGATGTGCTGGTAGATCCAGTAGCTCATGATCCCGCCGACCGCGCGCTCGTGCCACCACTCCTTGCGGTCCATCTCCTCGTGCCATGAGCGCGAGATGTTCCAGTCGTCGCTCATGTCGTGGTCGTCCCAGACCATCGAGGTGGAGACGGTCGAGAAGAGCCAGCGGATCACAGGGTCCTGCCAGGACTCCCGGTAGAGCCAGGTGTACTCCTCGAAGTCGATCACCTCCTCGCCCGGCGGTTGGCTGGTGTCGCGGCGGGAGCGGATGCGCTCGCGGGTCGCGGGCGAGCCCTCGTCGACGTAGACCTGGTCGCCGAGCAGGAAGAGCAGCTCGGGCCACTTGCTGCGGTCGTCGCGGATCATCTGCTGCGCTAGCACGCGGAGTGCGTCGAGCTCGTGGCCGTCCTGGTGTTCGTCCTTGCTCAGGGTGTAGGGCTTCTCGTGCGGGAGGGCGACCCGGCAGGAGCCGAAGCAGACGTCGAGGGGTTGGCGGGGTGCGAAGGTGCGGATCGCGCTCGGTGGCAGGTCGCGATCGGCCGGAGGCCAGCGCCGCTCGCCGTCTAGCGAGACCTCGTACTCGTAGAAGCCTCCGGGCTCCAGGTTCTCGATGCGGACCAGGGCGTAGTGGTGGCCTTCGACCCCGAAGGTCGGCTCGCGACGGCTGAGCACCTCAACCTCGCAGCGTTCGCTCGTCTCGACCCAGATCGTCGCCTCCTTTTCGGAGACGTAGCGAAGAAGTGGGCCGAGGAGAAGCTCTGGCACGGATCTCTCCTTCCCGAAATCCACCCTGCCCATGCCAAATGCTATTCTTGACTTTCAAACTCAACAAACTCTAGAAAGGAGAAATGGACATGAGTCGATCAGCGGGGAAGACCACCGTCGTCTCGAGGGGCAGGTTGAATGGGGTGCTGCGCGGCGAGCGTCTCGGTAACCGCGCCCTCGCCGACGCCGCCGGTGACCGTGACGGCGTCGACGAGGCGATCTATTACCGAGCCCGGCTCATCCTCGGCGAGTCTCTGCGCCGGCCGGAGTCCCTGCGCCGGTCGGGGCGGTGAGGGGCTCTTCCGGTGCTTCCGGGTAGGCCTGCACCGCCAGATTCCAGCTTTTCAGCGTGAAGGTGACTTTCGGGGCGCCGGCGTACTGGACGGCGATCGTGTGCCCGCCTTTGAGCAGGACCGTGGTCTGCATCACCGTGTGGACCACGAACGCCGCTTTGTTCGCCTCGGTGGCCGGGGCGAAGTTGACTTTGCCGCTCGCCTGACCATCCACCAGGATCTGGATCGGGCAGGCCAGTTCGGCGGTGGGTTTTTCGGCGGTGCAGGTCGCGGTGCCGGAGAAGGTGATCACGGCCGGTGCGTTCTCTTTCGTCGCGAAGGCGGTGAACGCCGTCGGGATGTAGCCGGCGGTCGTCGCCGAGGCGGAGAAGGAGGCGGTGCCCGCGGCGATGCTGACGACCGGCGTGAGCGGAGCCTCGGCCTTGTTCACGTAGAGGTTGTTGGCCGCCTTCTTGCGCAGGAAGAGTTTTCCCGCCGCCTTTTTCCTCAGGAAGAGGCCATTCGCTTGCTTGTTGGTCAGGTAGAGATGCGCCGCGCGCTCCTGCCTGAGGAGCGGTCCGGCGAGCGACGGGGTCACGGCTACCGCGGCGGCGAGCACCGCGGCCACCGCCACGACCAGGCCGGCGCGGGGTCTGGACAGTCTTCTGTTGAGCAATTGATCCTCCGTTTTCGGGGCCGCCGGGAAGCCTTCTTTACTAAAGAGGTCAATAAAGTACAGAAGCTGCTAGGGTCATGTCGAGTTAGTTGCTCAACAAACTCCAGTACCCGGCAGGAAAGGAAGCAAACTCGCATGAGAAGAAAGACTCTCGCCATAGCGGCGATCGCCCTCCTGGGGCTCGTCGTGCCGGCGTCTGCCGGTGCCAAGACGATCATCGGATCGGGCTCGGTTGCGATGCAGCCGGTGCTGCAGGCGCTCTTCGCCCAGTACACGAAGCTGACCAAAGGGAAGGTCAAGTTCATCTACACCGCCAACGGCGGTAACGCCGGCGTCAAAGACGTCCAGAACGGCACCAGTCAGTTCGCGGGGAACGCCCGCACGCCGCTCCCCAGCGACGCCGGGACGACCTACATCAAGATGTTCCTCGACGGCCTCTGCATGGACGTCAACCCGAAGAACAAGCTCCAGAACATCACCATCCAGCAGGTCCACGACATCTACCGGGGCCTGATCACGAACTGGAGTCAGATACCGGGCTCAGGCCTGACCACGACGATCAACCCGGTCGGTCGCGACACCAACGGGGGGACCTACAACTTCTTCCTGCAGGCCGTCCTCAACAACGAACTGCCGTCGTCGAACGTCAACGCGCTGACCGCCGACGGCCTCGTCGCCAATGCGGTCAAGCAGGACCCGAACGCGATCGGCTACGACGGTCTTGCCTGGCAGGGCAACGGCCAGAAGACCCTGAAGGTGAACGGGGTTCTCTGCACGTCGTCGAAGATCAGCGTCGAGCCGCTCAAGTACCCGCTCTCGCGCTACCTCTTCCTGGTCGTGCCGAACACCGGCGTCAGCCCGGCGCTGCAGAAGTTCATCGACTGGGCGCGGCGCAGTCCCGAGGCGGGGACGACCATTCTCAAAGCCGGCGCCGTGCCCGCCTTCAACAAGAAGGCGAAATAGCGCCAAATGGAGGCCGAGTCGTATCTCCCTGACGAGTTCGGCCCCCGGGTGCCGGACCAGCGCGCCGAGCGGATCCTCGGCGCGCTGGTCTGCGCCGTGGTCATCCTGCTGCTGGCACTGATCGCCACCGTCTTCGTACGCGCCTGGCCCTCCTTCGCCCACAACGGGCTTGCCTGGTTCGGGGCCGGCGGCAACGTCGACGAGCAGATCAACCAGATCTACCTTTCCGGCCTCGGCAGTGCTGAGGGCTACGTCTACACCTTCCACGCCTGGCAGTTGCTCTGGAGCACGTTCCTGATCACCGGCGGCGCGGTGTTGCTTGCCCTCTTCTCCTCGCTCTTCGTCGCCGTCTTCCTGGTCGAGTTCGCGCCGGAGTGGATGAGCGACGTGCTGCAGCCGGTAGTCCGCTTCCTGGCCAGCGTCCCCTCGGTGATCTACGGCCTGCTCGGGGTGCTGGTGCTGGTGCCGTTCATCGGTAACCACCTGGTCACCGAGCCCCAGCGGGCCTCGGTAGCCGGAGTGATCTCGCTCAGCGGCTACAGCCTGCTGGCGGCGGTGCTGATCCTAACCCTGATGATCGCGCCGTTGATGACTTCGATCTTCTCCGACGGGATCCGCTCGGTGCGGCCCGGCTGGCTGGAGGGATCGCTGGCGTTGGGCATCAACCGCTGGCGCACGACCTGGAAGATCGCCGTGCGCACGGCCCGGCCGGCGATAGTCGCCGGGACGGTGCTGGCGACCGCGCGGGCGATTGGCGAGGCGGTGATGCTGGCGATGGTCTCCGGCTCGGTCGCCTTCGCCCCCAACCCCGCCGACGGCCTGATCTTCCTCTTCGAGCCCTCGCGGCCGCTGGCGCCGACGATCGTCAAGAACATCGACCTGCTCGGTTCCGAGCCGGCGAACAGCACGCTGTTCGCGATCGCGGCGGTGCTGCTGCTCTCGGCGGCGATGTTCTCGCTCGCCGGCTGGGTCGCGCGGCGCTCGATGCGCAAATACGGGGCGACGGCCTGATGGGACCTTCCGTCGCAAGCCCCCCGGCGGGGCCGCCGCCAAGCCAGGCGCCACCACGTCCCGGTCGCGGCCCAGTCGAGGGCAGCGCCACCTGGCGGCTGAGCGACCGCATCGGCTTGGCGATCTGCTGGGCGCTCGGGCTTCTCTTCTGCGCCATAGCGGTGGCGATCGTCGTCTACCTGCTCGTGCAGGGAGTCAAGTACCTGCGGCTCGAGATGCTGTTCACGCCCGCCACGGCCGGGTTCAGCCAGGCGCAGACCGGCGGCTTCTCCGACGCCTTCTTTGGCACGTTGATCGTCGCCACGATGGGCATCTCCCTCGCCCTGCCGGTCGGCGTCGGCGTCGCCGTCTGGCTGGTCGAGTACGGCCGCCCGGCTGCGCTCGCGCGGATCGCCGAGTCGACGATCGAGGCGATCGCCGGCATCCCCTCGATCGTCCTGGCGCTGTTCGGCACCGTGATCTTCTCCAGCACCGCGCTCGGCTTCCTCAGCCGCACTTCCGAAGGCGTCGTCTTCGGCCGCAGCTTCTTCGCCGCCTCGGCGATGCTCTCCCTGGTCGCCCTGCCCCTCGTCGTCGCCAGCACCCGTGAGGGGCTGAACGCGATTCCCCAGCACGTGCGCGAGGCCTCCTACGCGGTCGGCAAGACGAAGATCGCGACGGCGCGGCGGATCCTCCTGCCGGCCGCCCGGCCCCAGGTGGCAACCGGGGCGATGCTCGGCCTGGGTCGGATCATCGGCGACACGGCGATCATCGTCGTCCTGCTCGGTGCCACCCAGAACTTCGCTCCGGTCGAAGGCGCCGCCTTCCCCTTCGACTACCTGCGCGGTGCCGGCACGACGCTGACCAACTTCGTCTACGAGGCCTCGCCGACCGGAAACCTCAATCAGCCGGAGAAGGCCTATGCGGCGGCCTTCGTCCTGTTGCTGATGGTGCTGGCCCTGAACGCGGCCGTCGACGTAGTCCACCGCCGCGCAAGGAGGGTTGGAACGTGGAGCTCGTGAAGCCACCGCCGATCCGGCGGTTGCCGCTCGACGATCCGACCCCCGCCCGGGAGGTCGCTCCGCCGGTCGAAACCGACGCCGCCGGGGACGTGCCGTCCCTGGGGGGCCCATATGGGCACCGGAGCGACGGCACGTCCCGGGCGCCGGGTGGATTCACCGGCGCGCGCCGCTCGATCGCCGCCCCGCAGTTCTCGATCCGGCGCATGGAGGTGGACGACCTCTCGGTCTCCTACGCGCAGCGCGAAGCGGTCAAGTCCGTCTCCCTGCCGGTGCGCCAGGGCGAGGTGCTGGCGCTGATCGGCCCCTCCGGCTGCGGCAAGACGACCCTTTTGCGCTCGCTCAACCGGCTCACCGAGCTGACCCGCACCGCCCGCTTGAGCGGTCGCATCCTGCTCGACGACGTCGATGTCACGGCGATCGAGCCGACCCTGCTGCGACGGCGGGTGACGATGGTCTTCCAGCAGCCCAACCCGTTCCCGATGAGCGTCTTCGACAACATCGCCTACGTACTGCGGGAGCAGGGATCCCGCCGTCAGCGCAAGAAGGTCCTCGCGCCCAAGGTCCACAGCGCCCTTGACCGCGCCGGCCTTTTTGAGGAGGTCAAGGACAACCTCGACCACCCCGCCCTGAGGCTTTCCGGCGGCCAGCAGCAGCGGCTCTGCATCGCCCGCGCTCTGGCGGCCGAGCCGGAGGTGCTGCTGCTCGACGAGCCCTGCTCGGCGCTCGACCCGCAGTCGACCCAGGTGATCGAGGACCTGATCGTCAGCCTGCGCGACGACGTCGCGGTCGTGATCGTCACCCACAACCTGCAGCAGGCCTACCGGGTAGCCGACCACGTCGCCTTCATGTACCTGGGGGACCTGGTCGAGTACGGCAGCGCGACGGCGCTTTTCGGATCGCCGCGCGAGCAGCGGACCCAGGAGTACGTGAGCGGTGCGTTCGGCTAGCCGTCCCACCTGGCTCGCGCTGCTTGCCGTCTGCGGCCTGCTCCTCCTCGGGGCCTTGCCCGGCTGCGCGACGACCCAGGAGACGGCGGCCCGCAAGCAGGCGGAGTCGAAGCGCATCCTCGAAGCGCGCGAGCGCAGGCAGAAACGATGAACAGCTACGAGCCATGCGAGGAGTGCGGCGCGCTGCTCGACCCGCAGCAGCGCTACTGCGTCAACTGCGCGGCGCGGCGCGGCAACGGCGCCAACCCGTCCTCCCGCTACTTCGCGGCGATGAGTAAACGAGCCCAGCGCCCGCTGGCGCGGCCAGCGGCAAAGGCGAGCTCCGGCAGCCGGGCGGCGGCGGTCGCTTTCTTCGCCCTGCTCCCGGGGGCTGTCGGCCTCGGGGTCGTGGTCGGCAAGTCGGGTGGGGGAAACAACAACGACGCCCTGCTGCAAGCGCTGCGCGAACAGGATGCCGCGGTCGCCAACGCGGGTCCCTCGTCGGCCGCGCCGACCGCGGCGAGTAAGGCGAAACCGGGGAAGGACAAGGGAGGCAAGGACAAGGGGGGTGGCAAGGTCGTCGCCCAGACCGAGAACGGAACCGTCCACCAGATCACCGGCTTCGAGCCGACCAAGGAGAAGACCGAGGAAGACACCAGGCTGGTCGAATCGAACGTCAAGCAGGCCGGCGCGACCTACATAGAAGCGCAGCAGAATCTGCCCGACGTGATCGTCGTCGGCGGCGACCCCGACTCGGCGCCCGCGTTGCCGAGCGGTAAGGGGCAACCGTGAGCGCCACCGACCTGCGCGCCCAGAGAGATCGCCTGCTGGAGAAGTTCACGATCATGCAGACCGACCTCGGCGGCGCCTTCTACGAGATGGCGATCCGCGATCACGTGCGGATCGACGTGCTGACCCGCAAGGCGGCCGAGTTGCAGCGGGTCGATGCCGAGCTGCTCGAGGTCGAGCGGATGCTGGAGGTGTTCGAGTGAAACGAGTGCGTGGCTGGCTCGACAGCGCCACGGCAGCTGCCTCCTCGCTCACCGGTCAGCGCTTTGGCTTGCTCGTCGCATCGTCGTTGGTCGCCACCGCGGCGATCGTCGCGAGCGCGCTGACCACGGGCGGCGACAACGGCGCCCTCGCCGCCCTGCTCAGTCGTGGCCCCGCTGCCGAGGCTCCCGCTGCGAGCGGACCAACCGCGGCATCCGCTGCGCAAAGCAGCAGATCGTCGGCCCCCTCCGCGGCACCGGCAACCAGCCCAGGGGTGGCGAGCGGGCCCGTCACCTCGACGGAGCCGCCTGCCGCTGCACCCCCGGTCGAGCCGTCGAGCGCCCGCAGTGAACCCGCGGCACCGACCGAAGCACTGCCCGAAGCGGGCAGGGTCAAGCACGTCTTCGTGATCTCCCTCGTCAGCTCCGGCTTCGAGGCGGCGTTCGGCGAGACCTCTCAGATGCCGTATCTCGCGCAAACCCTGCGGCCGCAGGGTGAGCTGCTCTCTGGGTACTCGCTGCTGGGCAGCGCCGGCCTCCCCAACGGCATCGCTGCCGTGAGCGGCCAACCCCCCAACGCCCAGACCGAAGCCGAGTGCCCGACCTTCGGGGAGTTTCCGCCAAGCGCGGCACTCGACAACAGAGGCGTTGTCGCGGGCGAGGGCTGCGTCTATCCAGTCGAAGCCCTGACGCTCGCCGACCAGCTGGTTAGCGGCCGCTTCCGCTGGCGCGCATACATGGAGGCGATGGTCGACGAGACGGGCAAGCCCGACAGCTGCGCTCACCCCGACTTCGGCGGTCCCGACCAACCCGTCCAAGGCGGATACGCCGCTCGTCACAACCCCTTCGTCTACTTCCACTCGCTGCTCGACCTCGGCGATTGCGCCGTCAACGATGTCTCACTCACCGAGCTGAGCGGTGACCTGGGCAAGATCGACTCGACGCCCGACTTCGCCCTGATCTCGCCGAGCCTCTGCAACGCAGGCGTCACCGGTCAGTGCCCGCCGGGGGCGCCGGACGGGCCAGCGAGCGCCGACGCCTTCCTCGCGCAGTGGGTGCCGAAGATCCTCGCCTCGCCCGCTTACGAGAAAGACGGCCTGCTCATCGTCACCTTCGGCGAGCTCAACCCGCCGGACCCGGCCTCCGGGGCAACTGTTCCCGCCGGCAGGCCTCAGGTCGGGGCATTGCTGCTGTCTCGCTTCGTCTCCCCCGGTGCAACCGATTCCACGCTGTACGACCCGTACTCGCTGCTGCGCACGATCGAGGACCTCTTCGGTCTCGAGCACCTCGGCCTGGCGGGAGGAGCCAAGGTGAAGTCTTTCGCGTCCGGTTTGCTGGGGGAGACGCGTGGCGACTAGCGGGCCCAGCTCGGTTGCGTCGCGATGATCGGGCCTACGGTTCAGGTCACCGCTAAGGTCGACTACGCCGTTCGCGCGATGGTCGAGTTGGCTGCGGCGGATGGAGGACCGGTAAAGGGGGAAGCGATCGCGACAGCCCAAGGGGTGCCGGTCAGGTTCCTGGAGAACATCCTGCTGGAGTTGCGCCACGCGAGGCTCGTGCGCAGCCAGCGCGGCGCCGATGGCGGTTACCGGTTGGCACGGCCCGCCGAGACGATCACGCTTGCCGACGTGATCCGCACGGTCGAGGGACCGATAGCAAGCATTCGCTCCGAGAGGCCGGACGAGCTCTCCTATTCCGGTCCCGCGGCGTCGCTGCGCGACGTGTGGGTGGCACTCCGCGCCAACATGCGCGCCGTCCTGGAGGCGGTGAGCCTGGCCGACATCGCCAGGGGCGAGCTGCCGGCCGAGGTGCTGCGCCTGGCCGAGCTAGGCTAGGTGCGGTGCCACGGGTCTCGATCCTCGCCGCAGCATTGCTTGCGCTCCTCGTCCTCGCCCAACCGGCGGGGGCGAAGCCGCTTCGCGGCGACGCAGATGACGACGCCGTCGTCGTGATCAGCGGCGACGTGACGGTGGGGGAAGGCGAAGAATCCAAGGGCGTCTTCATCGTCGACGGCGATGCTCACATCGCCGGCCGGGTCGACGGCGACGTCGTCCTGATCACCGGCGATGCACTGATCGCCGGCCGGGTAGACGGCGACGTGGTGACGATCGGCGGCCGCGCGCGCCTGCTACCGAAAGCAAGGGTGCGTGGCGATCTGATCTACGCCGACGAGCGGCCCCTGGTTGCGCCGACCGCGATCGTCACTGGGGAGATCGAAGAGGAGAGCTGGGACGACTCGCTCGGGCTGTTGCCCTTCATCGGCGCTTTCGTCTTTTGGTTGGCGATGTCGATCTCGGCGGCGATCCTCGGCATCCTTCTGCTGCTGCTGGCGCCGCGCGCGGCGGACGCTGCGATGGCGCAGGCTGAGTCTCGCTTCTGGACGGCGGTTGGGATCGGCGCCGGGATCTTCGTCGCGCTGCCGCTCGCTTCGTTCGTCGCCGCGATTACCCTGGTCGGGCTGCCACTGGCGATCGGCATCGGCCTTGCCCTGCTGCCGCTGGCCGCGGTCGCCTACGTGACGGCGGCCTGGGCCCTCGGCCGGATGATCGTCAAAGCGCCGCGCAACCGCATCGTTTCTTTCCTCGCCGGCCTGGCGATCCTGCGCGCCGTAGCATTGCTGCCGGTCATCGGCCTGCTGGTCTGGTGGGGCGCGGTCATCGTCGGCCTCGGCCTGCTCGGCGCGGCAATCGTCGCCGCCCGCCCCGAGCCTGCCCGTTGACCCTCTGCCTCAGGGCTTCAGCCGGAACGGCGGGTACTCGTCGGTGACGAGGGTGTAGGCGTAGCCGCTGACCCGGTGGCTCCAGCGGCTTACCCCTTCGACGAAGCCGAAGATGGCGCGCGGGTAGCGACCGGTGACGAGGATCGCGAACCAGGCACCGATCACGGCGAAGAAGACGCCGATGAAGAGGACGAAAAGGACGATGTAGTGGGGAATCGCCAGGAGCCACTTGACCAGCGGCATCCCTCGTTCCAGCTCCTGCGTGGTGGGGTCGGGATAGTGGAGGTGGACGGATTGCTGCTCGTCCGTCGAGGGATAGCGATCGTCCATCAAGGCCAGGTAGATGCCGATCCGGCTGAGGAAGCGGGTCAATTCCAGGTTCCAGTCGAACCACCAGCGGGGGTACTTCTTGCGGAAGAGCAGCATCAGCACGATTGGCATGACGATGAGGCCGCCGCCAGCGAACGCAGTAGCGTAGACGTACGCGTAGTTACCCGTGGCAAATCCTGAATCCTGTAACAGCTGGGCGACGATCGCGATTGGAATCACCGTGACGATCCGGAAGAACGTCGTCAGGCGATTGAGCTGCCGCTCCGGATACTCGACCGAGAACGTGACTGGATACGTGGACGGCTCCATCTCTGTTCCCCTTTCACGAGTTGCCGAGATGATCGCCGACGTTCCGGCGGAAGCATCCGGCGCACACGCTTAGGTTGCGGCGCATGAAAGAACGTTTGCTGTTGGTCCTCACCGTTCTTGGCTTCGTCGTGCCGAACATCTGCCTTGGTCTGTTCGTCGCCGATGAGGGCCTCGACATCGGCCGCTACTTCTCGCTCTGGGTGGACAGCACGCCGTCTACGCAGCTGCTGCTCGATCTGTTCATCGCTTCGCTTGCCTTCTTCGTCTGGGCCGCGGTCGAGGGGCCGCGGGCGGGGATCCGACGATGGTGGGTCTGCTTTCCCGCGACGCTGCTCGTCGGCCTCTGCTTCGGCCTTCCCCTGTTCTTGCTGATGCGGGAGCGCGCCCTGGATCGCCCGGCGGGCTAGGGCTGTTCGGCGTCGAGCTCAGCCCACCGCCGTTCCAGCAGTCGTCGCTCGGCATCGTCGTCGGCCAGCTCCAGCGCGCGGCGGTAGGCGTCGCGTGACTCCTCGGTTTGGCCGAGACGGCGGAGCAGCTCAGCGCGGGTCGAGTGCAGGTAGAGGTAGCCGTCGAGTGCGAGGCGGTCGACGATTGCCATGGCGGCCTCGGGGCCGTCGACTTCGGCTACGGCCGCGGCACGGTTCAGGTCGACCACCGGCGAGTCGGTCAGCCGGGTCAGCTCGCCATAGAGGGCTGCGATCTGGGGACCAGATCTTCGCCCTCGAAGCGCGCCTCGTGGCGCGCGTCGAGCAGGAGCATCAGCGCCAGCAGGCCATGCACCTCTGGCTCGTCGGGCATCAATTCGGTGAGCGCCCGACCGAGCTGCAGCGCCTCGGCGGTCAGCTCGCCGCGGCCGCCGTAGCCCTCGTTGAAGATCAGGTAGACGACCGCGAGCACGGCGGCTATGCGATCGGGCAGCAGGTGGTCGGGCGGCACTCGGAACGGGATCCCGGCGGCCATGACCTTGCGCTTCGCCCGCACCAGCCGCTGCGCCATCGTCGGCTCGGGGACAAGGAAGGCGCGGGCGATCTCACCGGTGGTCAGGCCCCCGAGCGTGCGCAGCGTCAGAGCAACCTGCGCCTCGCTGGCAAGCGCCGGGTGGCAGCAGGTGAAGACGAGCTCGAGTCGCTCGTCGGGGAACGTCGTCGCGTCCATCGTCTCCTCCGTGGCCTCGGGCAGGTCGAGCAGGCGGGTCTTCTCGGCGAGAGTGCGATCGCGGCGGATGCGGTCGACGGCGCGGTTGCGCGCGGTCGTCACCAGCCAGCCGTTCGGGTTGGTGGGCGTGCCCTCACGCGGCCAGCGCTCGGCCGCGATCGCGAATGCCTCCTGAGTGGCTTCCTCGGCGAGGTCGATGTCGCCGAGGAAGCCGATCAGGGTGGCGAGGACGCGCCCCCACCGGTCGCGGAAAGCCTGCTCGAGGATCGCTACCACTCCACGATCGGGCGCACCTCGATCGCCCCGCCCAGGCGGGCCGCGGGGATTCGCGAGGCCAGCTCGATTGCCGCGTCGAGGTCATCGGCCTCGAAGAGCAGGTATCCGCCGAGCGCCTCCTTGGTCTCGACGAAGGGGCCGTCGGTGGTCAGCGTCCTGCCGTCTTCGACGCGCACGGTCGTCGCCGTCTGCGGTGGCTGGAGCTGGAGGCCGGGGCTGACGCCGGGGGTCGAGCTGATCTCCTTGTAGGTGTCGGCTATCGCCGTCCTTTCGGCCTCCGGCAGCGCGTCCCACTCCGGCGAGCCCGGCAGCGGCGTCGATCCCTGATGAATCAGCAGCATGTACTTCATCGCTTCCTCCTTTTCGGGGATGGTCGCCTATTAGACGAACGGGAAGCGCCTAAATCGACACTCGCGCGAACGGGCGCTCAGCGGTTGGACTGAGCCATTTGCTTCAATCGGTGAACCAGAGAAAGGAGGTGGTCCTAACTTGATTCACATGCTTGAGGGGACTCTGGAGGTGCAGGGCCGCTAGGCGCCGCACTGGTTCGGGCGCCCGGCGGAATCCACCCCGGGCACCGGCGAACGTAGGGAGGCGGGCTTTGTCCCACCCGTTTGTGGTTCCCGCGTTTCGTCTCCAAGCACCAGGCCAGGGCCGCCTTCGGGCGGCCCTGGCGCGTTCTCAGGCTTCAGCCGCGCCTCAGGCCGCGGCCTTGACCACGCCCGCATCGAGCAGGCTCTGGCCGCACTCGGCGATCGTGTCCTCGATCGCCCGCGGCGACCAGCCGAGTTGCTTCCCCGCGTTATCACTCGACAGCTCCGTCCTCTTGCCGAGCTGGCCGAGGATCGAACGGACGCTGGGGTCGAAGACCGCCATCGCGCGGACGAGCAGGTTGGGCACCGCACGAGTCGGCACCTTCGCCGCGTCCGCACCGAGCCGCTCGCGCAGGATCGTGGCGACCTCCGCCATCCAGAGGAAGCGCGTGACCGCGATGAAGCGCTCGCCACCGGCCTCGGCATGCGTCATCGCCAGCAGGTGCAGGTCGGCGACGTCGCGCACGTCGACGAAGCTGAAGCCGATTCGCGGCACCCCGGGCATGCCGCGCAGCAGCCGCTCGATCGCCTGCAGCGAGTAGGAGCGGTCGTCGCTCAGCACGGGGCCGATGATCGCGCCGGGGTTGACCGTCGCCAGCTTCTCGGTCGCGCCCCGCTCCCGCATGAAGTCCCACGCAGCGCGCTCGGCGATCGTCTTCGAGCGTGCGTAGGACGACATCTTTGGGTTGTCCGGATCGCTCCAGTTCTGCTCGGTCAGCGGCCCGGAGGCCGGTTTGGTGCCGCCGGTGACCGCCGCCACCGAAGAGGTGACGACGATTCGCTCGACGCCGGCGTCGAGGCTCGCCCGCAGAACCCGCAGCGTTCCCTCGCGCGCCGGCACGATCAGCTCGTCGGGGTCCTTCGGTTGCACCGGCGGGAAGGGGGAGGCGACGTGGAGGACGTAGTCGCAACCGTTCACGGCCTGCGACCAGCCG
Organism: Solirubrobacterales bacterium; assembly: GCA_049796515.1. Classification (GTDB taxonomy): domain Bacteria; phylum Actinomycetota; class Thermoleophilia; order Solirubrobacterales; family 70-9; genus VRUE01. The sequence goes on along the minus strand of JBAREU010000274.1, from coordinate 7,101 downwards.
TCGTCGTCGAGCAGGTCGGCGGCCAGCACCGCAAGGCGATCGCCGGCGTCGACCTCGGACGCGATCGTGGCCCGGACCTGCGGCTCGCGCGAGAGGTCCCGCACAGTCGTGCGCACGCTGTAGCCGCGACGCAGCAGCTCGATCACGCACCAGCTGCCCAGATAGCCGGAGCCACCGGTGACCAGAACGGTCTTCGTCTCTGCCTGCGAGCCTTCCATGCGGATGGTATGAGTATGAACGTGAGAGCATCCAGGTGCGAATGACCGACTTCCTCGTCAAGCGCGACGACCTGCGCGAGTGCCAGATCGCCGAGTCGCCGGCGCCGGCGCTGGAGCCCGGCCAGGCGCTGCTGCGAGTCGACACCTTCGGCCTGACCGCGAACAACGTCACCTATGCGGTCTTCGGCGAGGCGATGTCCTACTGGGACTTCTTCCCCGCCGAGGACGGCTGGGGCCGGGTGCCGATGTGGGGCTTCGCCGAGGTCGAGCGCAGCGAGGCGGAGGGGGTTGAGCCGGGGGCGCGGCTGTTCGGCTACCTGCCGCCCTCCTCGCACCTGGTCGTCACGCCGGCCGATGCGAGCGAAGCGGGATTCGTCGACGCCTCGCCGCACCGGGCAGCGCTGCCGTCGGCGTACCACCGTTACCTGGTCACCGGGCCCGATCGCTTCTATCGCGCCGACACCGAGGCGATCCAGATGCTGCTGCGACCACTCTTCTTCACCTCGTTCCTGATCGACGACCAGCTCGATGACGAAGGCCTCGTCACGAAAGGGCCCATCGTGGTCGCCAGCGCGTCGAGCAAGACGGCGATCGCCGCCGCCTTCCTGCTGGCACAGCGCGAGGGGGTCGAGCTGGTGGGCCTCACCTCTCCTGGAAACGCCGAGTTCGTCGAGGGTCTGGGGATCTATGACCGGACCGTCGCCTACGGCGCGATCGACACGCTCGAGAGCAGTCCCGCCACCTTCGTCGACATCGCTGGTGATGGGGCGGTGCGCCTCGCGGTGCACTCGCACTTCGGCGACGAGCTCGTCCACAGCATGGCGGTGGGGATGACCCACTGGGAGGAGCTCGGGGTGTCCGCCGGCGAGCTGCCGGGGCCGCGGCCACAGGTCTTCTTCGCCCCCGATCGCGTCTCCAAGCGCTCGCAGGACTGGGGCCGCGCCGACCTCGAGTCGCGCGTCGCCGATGCCTGGCAGCCGTTCTGCGAGTGGACGGCGGGCTGGCTCGAGACGATCCCCGGCCAGGGCTTCGACGCCCTCCGCGACGCCTACCTAGACGTGCTCGAGGGCCGCGTAGATCCGAAGCACGCCCACGTCCTCAAGCTTTAGCGCAGGCGAGCGGTCGTTTGGCGGAGGACACTTCGCACGTGGGCTGGTTGGTACTTGACTTGCCAGTGGGTGAAGCGGAGCGGTGTTAGGCCCACGGCGACATGCGTCTGATCGCGCACGCGATCCCGGGTTTGTGTGGACGCTGTGCGGTGATAGCGGAGGCCGTCGGTCTCGACCACCAGGCCGAGCTCGGGCCAGTAGAAGTCGACTTCAAACCCGTTGACCCAGGCTTTGGTCAGTGGTTGTGGCAGGCCGACAGAGATAGCGATCGGCCGAAAGAGAATCTCCAACTCGGAGTCGGACAGGCAGAACGTGTGCTTGTCCAACAGGGATCGCAGTAGTCGAACGCCCGGCTCCCCGGTGTAGCGGTCAAGCTCGGTGCGCAAGGCCTCGGGATCGATGAGGTCGTGCTTATCGGCCTCGTTGACAGCCCGCTCGAGTGCCTTGGCGCGCAGCTCAGTAGCCAGATCGAGCAGCGTACGCACCGGATGAGTGAGGGGAATGCCGTTCCGCATCACGATGTCCCTTCTGGGCAGCGAGGGTCGTCCCCTGGCGCGGATTCCGGCGCGACGAAGTTCGCATCGCCGTCGCACGCTGACGTCGATCTGCCCCCGATGCTCCTTGCCGATGCCCCAGAGTGCCGCTGCGCTGTGGTGACTCAGCGCGGCGTGCTTACCGCATGCGAGCACGGCGGCCATCCAGCGCCGCTCTCGGGTCAGGCCAGGCCAGCCGACCGCGTAGACCCCTCGGGTAACCAGGTGAAGGCGGCCGGTGGTCAGCCGGTGGTCGATTGCCTCTCGGCTGAAGCCGAGATCAAGCAGATCGCGCCGAGTCACGATTCCGTGCTGTTTGCCGGCCAACGCCCACGCGTGTGCGCTCCTCACATCCGACTTTGACCGTGCCATCACACGGTCAAAGTCGGATACGGTGAGGTTTCTCCCCCTTTGGGTCCCGAAAAGCTCCCTCTATGGGCTTGCGGCTAGCCAGTTGCGCTCCTTGGAGCGCATGACTGGCGTCGCCACGAGGCTTCCCAGGCGGCGCTGCACGGCTCGCAGCCGCGAGTCGTGGCCGGCTGGGAGGAGCTTGGCTAGCTGGCGGTACTCGCGGGAGACCTGGCTGGAGCGAAAGACGTTGGCGATCGCGGGGAGCAGATCGGTCGGCTCGGCCACCGTCGTCTTCGCGAGCTCCTCTCCTTCGGCCACGATCCGCAGCTCCGCCGGGTAGTTGCGAGCCGGCGGAGGTTGGAGCGGAGCGCTGGCGGCGGCCTCGATCGACGCCGCCAGCTCGGCGCGAGCCTCCTCGACGTCGCGCGACTTTGCCCGCGCCCGGCCCTGGCCCTCCTTGGTCGCCACCAGCTTGGCGCTGCCCAGCTCTCCCTTGCCCAGCTCCTCGAGCATCCAGCGGTCGCCGGCCGCGACGAGTACCGGGATTCCCTCGGCGGCGAGGCCCTGCGCGTAGACCCGCACCTCGCTCAGCGACTCGCCGTCGAGCATCACCTCCATCTCCCAGATGAAGGTGTGCGAGCAGAAGGCGCGCGGGTTCGGCGTGCTCGCATGGTGGCCGAGCATCACCACCGCGTCGAGGGGTCCGCCGTTGGCCTTGGTCATCGAGGGATCGGCCTCGGCCAGCGCCAGGTCGGCGATCGGACGCACCTCGACGCCCTCCGGCATGCGCTCGCGTTCGATGTTGGTGCCGACCATGTGCCAGTCGCCGACCGAGATGCGCTCGGCGCCGGTTCGGTGCAGGGCCTCGATCGCGACCAGGACCTCGTCGGTCATCAGGCGGCGGCCGCGGGCGTAAGCGGAAGGGTGCGAGGGCAGGCAGTCGCCGCAATCGTCGATGCCGGCGATCCCCTCCATGTCCGCGGCGATCAGGATGTTCACGTGTCAAGCCTATTTGCCGGGGTACGCTGAGTGTGCCCACACCGATTCGATCCGACGAACGGAGGACACGTGATCAGCAAGACCGACTTCATCGGGGTTCCCTCGCAGGACGCCGAGCGCTCGCGCAGCTTCTACGTCGAGACGCTCGGGCTGCGGGAGGACGGGAACTCGCGCTTCGAGTTCTGGGCGGGCGACACCTGCTTTGGCATCTGGGAGCCGGCGAAATTCGGCATGGAGTTCGCGCCGCAGAAGAACGCGCACCCGGCGCTGCATGTCGACGACGTGGCGGCGGCGCGGGCCGAGCTGGAGGCGAAGGGCGTCGAGTTCGCCGGAGAGATCATGGACACGGGGGTGTGCCACATGGCCTTCTTCACCGATCCCGACGGCAACGACCTGATGTTGCACAATCGCTACGCGCCCTACGAGTGAGAATCAGGTGTCGAAGCTGAGGCTCGAGATCTCGGTCTCGCTCGACGGCTACGTCGCCGGGCCCAACCAGAGCGAGGAGCACCCGCTGGGCGAAGGCGGGGAGCAGCTGCACGATTGGGTCGTCAAGCTCGCCGCCTGGCGGGAGCCCCATGGCCACGAGGGCGGCGAGGTCAACGCGAGCACGCCGGTCTTCGAGGAAGCGACGGCGAACCTCGGCGCGGTGATCATGGGCCGCAACATGTTTGGCGGCGGACCCGGTCCCTGGGGAGAGGATCCGTGGAACGGCTGGTGGGGTGACGAACCGCCCTTTCATGTTCCGGTCTTCGTCCTAACCCATCACGAGCGCGAGCCGCTCGAGCTGAAAGGGGGGACGACTTTCACCTTCGTCACCGACGGGATCGAGTCGGCGCTGGAGCAGGCGAAGGAGGCGGCGGGCGGCAAGGATGTCTCGCTTGGAGGCGGCGCCGAAGTCGCCCAGCAGTACCTCTCAGCGGGCCTGATCGACGAGCTGCAGCTCAACGTCGTGCCGCTCCTGCTCGGTGACGGTTCGCGGCTCTTTGACAACGGCGCCGGCGCGGGCCTGGCTCTGGAGCCGCTCCTCGCGGTCGATACGCCCGAGGTCACGCACCTGCGTTACCGCGTCGGCTAGCCGCGGCGGCCGATCGGGGATATGCCGCTCGTCACACTGGCTGACCAGCCAGTTTGCGAGAATGCGGCCGTGGCCGAGGGGACGCCCGAACATCTCGATGTGCTGATCGTCGGCGCCGGCCTCTCCGGGATCGGCGCCGCCTGGCACCTGCAGGACCGTTGCCCCGGCAAGAGCTACGCGATCGTCGAGGCGCGGGGCGACCTCGGTGGAACCTGGGACCTGTTCCGCTATCCCGGCATCCGCTCGGACTCCGACATGCACACCCTTGGCTACCGCTTCAAGCCTTGGACCGCGGCGAAGTCGATCACCGACGGTCCCTCGATCCTCGAGTACGTACGGGAGACCGCGCGCGACCACGGGATCGAGGAGAAGATCCGCTTCCAGCATTGCGCCGTCGCCGCCGAGTGGTCGAGCGAGGACTCACGCTGGACGGTCGCGGTGGAGCGCAGCGACACGGGGCAGACGGAGCGCTTGACCTGCGACTTCCTCTGGGCGTGCGGCGGCTACTACCGCTACGACGAGGGCTACACCCCCGAGTTCGAGGGCGTCGACTGCTTCCCCGGTCCGGTCATCCACCCGCAGCACTGGCCCGAGGACCTCGATTACACCGGCAAGCGCGTCGTCGTGATCGGCAGCGGCGCCACCGCGGTGACCTTGGTGCCAGCGATGGCCGAGAAGGCGGCGCACGTGACGATGCTGCAGCGTTCGCCCACCTACATCGCCTCGCTGCCGGCCGAGGACGGGATTGCCGCCAAGCTGCGTCGCTACCTGCCCGAGCGCGTCGCTTACGCGGCGGTGCGCTGGAAGAACGTCCTCATCCAGACGGCCTTCTACCAGCTCAGTCGCCGCCGCCCGCAGGCGGTGAGGCGGTTCATCCGGCGCGGTCTCGAGCGCGCCCTGCCGCCGGGTTACGACATCGACCAGCACTTCACCCCCCGCTACAACCCCTGGGACCAGCGCATGTGCCTGGTCCCCGACGGCGACCTCTTCGCAGCGATCTCGGCCGGCAGCGCCTCCGTCGTCACCGACAAGATTGCGACCTTCACCGAGCACGGCATCGAGCTCGCGTCCGGCGAGGAGCTGGAGGCCGACGTGATCGTCACCGCGACCGGGTTGAACCTGCTCTTCCTCGGCGGGATCCGCCTCACCGTCGACGGTGAGGCGGTCGACGTGCCCAGCAAGATGACCTATAAGGGGATGATGCTGAGCGGCGTCCCCAACCTTGCCTTCACCGTCGGCTACACGAACGCCTCTTGGACGCTGAAGGCGGACCTCACCTCCGAGTACGTCTGTCGTTTGCTCAACCACATGGCCGCGTATGGCTACCGACGCTGCGTGCCCGAAGTCGATCCGTCGGTGACTGAGCAGCCGTTGCTCGACTTCACCTCCGGCTACGTCCTGCGCTCGCTCGACCAGTTCCCCAAACAGGGCTCGAGGGAGCCGTGGAAGCTGCGGCAGAACTACGTCTTCGATATCCGCACGATCAGGCGCGGTCCGGTTGACGACGGTGCGATGCGGTTCGATTCCGCCAGGTCGGGTAGCGAGGACGCATGCAAGCCAAGCGATTCCTCACGCTCCCTGTCCTCTGCGCCCTTCTAGGTCTGCTCGTCCTCGGATTCGCCGCCTGCGGCGATGACGACGGGGATGACACCGGGTCGGCCACGACGACGGAAACCGGCGCGACGACCGAAGCCGGCGACGACTCGGCCGCCGGTGGCAATGCGCCTGCGCCGAGCGGCGATGCCGTGCGCTCGGAGAAAGTCGAGATCGAGGACTTCGCCTACTACCCCGATCCGGTGACGATCGAGGAAGGCGGCAAGGTGATCTGGCAGAACGAGGACTCGGCGCCGCACACCGCGACCGCCGAAGACGGCAGCTTCGACACCGGCACGCTGGAGGAAGGCAAGCTCAAGTCGGAGAGCTTCAAGGAGCCCGGTACCTATCCCTACATCTGCTCGATCCATCCGTACATGAAAGGCACGGTAGAGGTGGTCGCAGCGGGCTAGCTTAGAATCGCGGCCCGCGCCGTGACCGACTACTCCGACCTTCGCGCCCTCTTCGTCAACTGCACGCTGAAGCGCAGTCCCGAAGTCTCCAACACGCAGGGGCTGATGGACGTCTCGATGGAGATCATGCGGCGCAACGGCGTCGCGGTCGAGTGCATCCGCGCGATCGACCATGAGATCGCCACCGGCGTTTGGCCCGACATGACCGAATACGGCTGGGAGCGCGACGAGTGGCCGCAGATCTTCGAGCAGGTGATGGCGGCCGACATCCTCGTTCTCGGCATGTCGATCTGGTTGGGCGAGAAGTCCTCGGTCGCGACCCAGATCGTCGAGCGTCTCTACGGCAACTCGCACCTGCTCAACGACGCCGGTCAGTACGCCTACTACGGCAAGGTCGGCGGCTGCCTGGTGACCGGCAACGAGGACGGGGTCAAGCACTGCGCGATGAACGTCCTCTACTCGCTACAGCATCTCGGCTACACGATCCCGCCCCAGGCCGACTCGGGCTGGATCGGTGAGGCGGGACCGGGGCCGTCCTACCTCGATGAGGGCTCGGGTGGGCCGGAGAACGACTTCACCAACCGCAACACCACCTTTGCCGCCTGGAACATGCTGCACCTGGCGCGGATGCTGAAGGACGCCGGCGGCATCCCCGCGCACGGCAACCAGCGCACCGAGTGGGACGCGGGGTGCCGTTTCGACTTTCCCAACCCGGAGCACCGCTAGACCTCGCAGCGAGCGATGGAATGATGAGGCGGTGAGCGAGTCGGTCACGGCGCGGGCCGCGATTCTAAGCTAGCCCGCTGC
>JBAREU010000273.1:0-13337 GCA_049796515.1 Solirubrobacterales bacterium | reverse complement strand
CGCCGCTGGCGCCTGCCGACGCGCCGCTTGCACCGCCGAAGCCCAGCTTGGAGAGGATGAACCCTTTCAGCGCCACCAGCGCACCCGCCGGGAACAGGGCCGCCATCACCTTGTCGTTGGAGCGGACCTGGGTGCGGAAGTCGGCGCATTCCTCGCAGTCGCGAACGTGGCGGCGGACCGGGCCGGAGACCTTGCGCAGTCCCTCGGACGCCTCGGCCAGCTCGAGTCGCACCTCGCCACAGGTCAGCTGGCGCGCCTGGCTCGCCTCAGCGAGTGAGATCCGCGCCCGCACCAACAGCGACTTGACCGAGGGCACGCTGGTCTCCATCGCGGCGGCGATTTCCTCGTAGGACATCGCGTCCATCTCCCGCAGCAGCAGCGCCGAGCGCTGCGTCTCCGGCAGCTTGCCGACGTCGCTGAGCAACTGGCGGAACTCCTCGCGGTTGCTGACCTTCTCCGCGGTCGTGGCGGCTTCGACGACCGGCACCATGTCCATCGATTCCTGCGCGTCTGCAGTCGGCTTGCGCAGGTGATTAAGGCAGCGGTTTCGCGCGATCCGGTAAAGCCACGGCCGCAGGTTGATCTCGCGCTCGTCGGCGAGCATCGCCCGGTAGGCGTTGACGAAGACCTCCTGGAGGACGTCCTCGGCGTCCTCGGTGGAGCCCAGCATCTGACGGCAGAAGCCCAGCAGGCGGCCCTGGTAGCGGTCGACGATCGTCTCGAAGGCGCCGGCGTTGCCGCTGCGGGCCATCGCGATCAGCTTGGTATCGCCCTGCAGCTTTAGCAGCGGGGAGCGGCGGGCGAGAAGTCCGCGCTGACTGGCGTGGGTTAGAGCCGATGCCTCCAAGCTTCACTCTCCAGGGAAAGGCGTTGTGAGCGGCGTCGTCTCAAGTAGGGACACCGTACCAGCGGGTTAGTTGCGGTCCGTACAAATATTTACCCCGGCTTTAGACGCTCGGAAACAGGCAGATACCATCGAATTGCCCGGGTGGCGAAACTGGCAAAAGCGGCGCACTTAAAATGCGCTGCCCCTCAGGGGGCTTGCGGGTTCGAGTCCCGCCCCGGGCATTCCCGGCGCGCGGGTCCTGTCGTGGCGGCCTCCCCCATGTGCTCGGACGCGCTTCGCGCGCCCTCCGCTATGGGGGACCCCCGCCGCCACGCCACCCGCGCGAGAAGCGTCCCTTAGGCTCCAGCTTCTATGGATCATGGGGGGAGGCTGGTCGCGAAGGCGCTGAAGTCCCGAGGGGTCAGCCATCTCTTCACGCTTTCCGGTGGGCATCTGTTCTCTATCTACGATGGCTGCAAAGCTGAGGGGATCGAGATCGTCGACGTGCGGCACGAGCAGTCGGCTGCCTTCGCGGCCGAGGGCTTTGCCAAGGCGACGCGGCGGGTCGGGGTGGCGGCGCTGACCGCCGGCCCGGGGGTGACCAACGGAATCAGCGCGATAGCCGGCGCCCAGGCCAACTGCTCACCGATCTGCGTGCTCGGGGGACGGGCGCCGGAGTTGCGCTGGGGGTCGGGCTCGCTGCAGGAGATCGACCACCTGCCCTTCGTCTCTCCCCTGGTCAAGTCGGCGGAGACGGTGAAGGAGACCGGCGCGATCGGGGCGCGCACCGCGGCGGCGCTGGATCTGTCGCTTAGCGCCCCTTACGGGCCGACCTTCGTCGACTACCCGCTCGATGTCGTCTTCAGCGAGGCGGAGACCGAAGTCCCGGAGGCACCCGGTCACGAGCCGGGGCCGGCCGTGGGGATCGAGGAGACGGCGGCACTGCTGGACGGGGCGGAGCGGCCGGCGATCATGGCCGGCAGCGGGCTCTACTGGGGACATGGCGAGGGGGAGCTGCGGGGGTTGGCCGAGGCGCTCGGGATTCCGGTCTTCCTCAACGGGCTAGGCCGCGGCTGCCTTGCCGCCGACCACGAGCTGGCCTTCAGCCGTGCACGCGCCGCCGGTCTGAAGGGGGCGGACGTGGCGCTCGTGATCGGCGTGCCGCTCGACTTTCGGCTCGGTTTCGGCGAGAGCTTTGGCGAGGAGACGAAGCTGATTCGGCTCGATGCCGCGCCGAACGCGCTGACTGCCAACCGGGCGCCCCAGGTCGATCTGGTCGGCGACGTCGCTGCGACGTTGGCGGCGCTTCGCGAGGCGGTCGCAGGCGAGCGGGGACGCACCGATGTCTGGCTCGAACACTTGCGCGGCGTCGAGGCCGAGAAGCGCGCCGCCGAGCAGGGGGAGCTGAACGACGATCGCTCGCCGCTGCACCCAGTCCGCGTCTACAAGGAGCTGGGCGAGGTGCTCGACCGCGACGCGATCGTGATCGGCGACGGAGGCGACTTCGTCTCCTACGCCGGCCGCTTCATCGATACCTACGAGCCGGGCTGTTGGATGGACCCGGGGCCGTTCGGTTGCCTCGGTGCGGGCCCCGGCCAGGCGATCGGAGCGAAGCTCGCCCATCCGGAGCGGCAGGTCTGCCTTCTGCTCGGCGACGGGGCATTCGGCTTCGCCGGCATCGAGTTCGACACTTTGGCGCGTCACGGTCTGCCTGTGGTCGGCGTAATGGGCAACAACGGCATCTGGGCGCTCGAGCATCATCCGATGAAATTCCTCTATGGCTACTCGGTCGCGGCCGAGCTGCGGCCGGAGACGCCGTATGAGGAGATGGTCGAGGCGCTGGGTTGCGACGGCCTCGTCGTGCGCGAGCCCGCCGAGTTGCGCCCGGCGCTGGAGCGAGCCTTCGGGTCGGGCCGACCGACCCTGGTCAACGTCATTACCGACCGGGACGTTGTCTACCCGCGCAAGTCGAATCTGGCTTGAGAAAGCCAAAAGCTGGCTGGCTGGCCAGATTGTCCCGGTAGTGCCCAAACGAGAATCGACCGCCATCGCTGGCGGCCGATTCAAGTTGGCCCCTCAGGACGGGCAGGGGTACGTCTTCAGGGACCAGTTCGTATTCGTTGGGCCCAGACGGCGGGAGGCGCCATGATGCGGCAATCGTCCGAACCCTATGACCGGGTCTGCGATGGGGGACTCTCGTCCTCTCCGCTTTCCCGATACGGCGATTATGCGCTCGCCTATCCGAATTGTCTAGGAGCTGCATTTGTCGCTACTGATAACTTGGTAGAAGCGTTCTACCCAATTTTTGGGGTTCGACTGACACGTTTACCCATCTGGACGGGAGCCGAAAACTCCCCTGTACACCGGGTCCACAGCGCCGCTGCCGAGATGTTCGGGCGGAGTTATCCGCCTTGCGATGCGGTCTCGAGCGCCATCCCGTAGAGGATGTCGTGCTCGGACGCCTGGATACGCTCGAGGCCAAAGGCGCGCATCGCCTCGATCAGGATCACGCAGCCGGCGATGATCGTCGGCGCGCGGTCGGGGTGCAGGCCGGGGATCGCCGCGCGCTCGGCCACCGGCGCGGAGGCGAATTGGGAGAGCAGGTGCTGGATCGTCTCCAGCGAGAGAACGTGGCCGTGGACCTTCGAGGGGTCGTAGGGCTCGAGTCCGAGCTCAACCGCGGCCAGCGAGGTCGGCGTGCCGGCGACAGCAATTCCGGCTGAGGCGCGTGCGCCGGGATGGCCCGCCAGGGCGTCTTCGATCAGGCCCCTGGCGTCACCGGCGAGAGCCTCGAGCTCGACTGGGGTGGGCGGGTCGTCGGGGACGTGTCGCTCGGTGTGGCGGACGACACCGGCCTGCAGCGAGGCGTGGAAGGTGATCTCGGTCCCCACGCCGACGACCATCTCGGTCGAGCCTCCGCCGATGTCGATCACCAGGGTTGGCGAAGACGGCGGCTGCTCGGCGGTGGCGCCGCGATAGGTCAGTCGCGCCTCCTTCTCGCCGTCGAGGACACGCGCCGAGAGGGCAAAGCGCTCGCGCAGCTCGGCGACGAAGGCGCTGCCGTTGGAGGCGTCGCGCACGGCGCTGGTGGCGATCGCCGTGACCTGCTCGACGTCAGCCTCGCGACAGATGGCGACGTAGTCGGCGATCGCCGCACAGGCGGCCTCGATGGCCTCGTCGGCGAGCTGGCCGGAGAGGTCGACGCCACGACCGAGCCGAGTCACCCTGCTCTGCCGCTCCAGCACGCGGACACCGCCATCGATGTCGGCGATCAGCAGCCGCGTCGAGTTGCTGCCGATGTCGATCACCGCCACCCGTTGAGGAATCTGAGCCATGTGGGCCGGGCACTCTAGAGAGAAGTCCGGCCCGTCCCTCGGCTTCTCGATCCGCCCCGCAAGCAGCCATGCCGAGTCCCGACCCACTCTTGGTCACTCGACCCACCATTGCTAGCATTGGCAGACCGCCGCGGGGTGGAGCAGCCAGGTAGCTCGTCGGGCTCATAACCCGAAGGTCGCAGGTTCGAATCCTGCCCCCGCTATAGGACAAAAGCCCCGCATTTGCGGGGTTTTTGTTTGTTCTGTCTGACAGGCAATAGGGTGTAAAATTGGCCGTGGGGCAACGCCTGGGGCAACATGAGCTTCGAGAGAGGTCGATTTAGGCTTTTCGCGGGCCTACGTTCGCCCGCGAGAAACGCGAAATAGGTAGACCCCCGTCGGCGGTGGAACGCCCCGGGGTCCGGCACCGAAGCGCGAGCCTTCGATGTGAGAGGGGCCGTCTTTAGGAGCGGGTGTCGGGACCGTGATGGTGTCGGCCCAAGCTTCCAAGTGGCGCCGGCCGAAGAGCGTTGGCGCTTTTCCCGGGGTTATGCACCAGAAGCCGCTTCTGCTTCAGGCAGGATGGGCAGGATGCAGCCAAGGAAGCGACAAGGCGTGAGCCTTTGGACACCGGGCAGACAGCCCGCGGCCGGTGGTGGCGGTAGTGCGAGCGAGCGGGCGCCAAGTCAGCTGCTCCAGGGTAGATCGGAGGGGCTGGTGACTCCCGACATCAGCGGCGTCCCTGGCCTCATCGCCCTCGGCGCCAAACAGCTACACGCCTTCTACAAGCGTTCGGAGGTACGGACGTTGTTGAAGCTCACTGCCGGCGAGGTCGCTGTCGCCAACTCGGTGCCAGCTGAACACTCCAAGCAGGTAAGCGCCTGGGTCCTGGGCGTCCGTACCGACCCCGAAGTGATGGGTGGGATCAAGCGGCTTCTCGACGACGGCGACCTCGCCGCCACGCCCCTGATCGAGAAACGCCTTCGCCAACTCCTGGGTTTCCAGGAGAACGATCTCGAGCGCTTCGGCGTCACGGAGCTCACCGCAAAGGCAATAGAGGAAAACGTTGCCGCCGCGAAGCGCGACGAACGCACCGCGGCGCACCTCGATGCCCAGATGACCCGCTCCTTGGTCCGCGAAGAGGGGGCCGCGGTGCGCAGGGCGATCGCCGCCACCGATGAGAAACGCGCCCACGAAGACCGGGGAGGACCCCGACGCCGGTTGCAGTTCTCGCTCTCGGTTCGCACCGAGCGGGTGATAGCCGACCTCGCCGAGCACGACGCCGAGGCCGCCGGGCAGCTCGCGGCGGCGATCGACGCCGGTGGCCTTGATCGCGCCACAGAGCTGATCGAGGAGCCCCAGGACTGGGTCGCGGAGGGCGGCTCGGAGCTTCTCATTGCTCTTGGCCCGTCTCGCCGATCAGGCAGGGAGCTATTCGACGGCCGAGTCCGCCTACCTCAAGGCGACGGAGATGCCCGACATCAGGAATCGCGTCCGCGAGTTCGTTAGGGCTGCCGTTGCAGCCGAATCGCGCGGCGATCAGGTGCGCACCGAGGAGCTCCTAGCTGCGGCGGAGAAGATCGACCCCGAGGCGCCCTCTCTGGCGATCGCCCGTGCTCGCCGAATGGAGGATCCCGAGCAGATCCTCGCCGCGCTCGCCGAGGTTAAGCCGCTCGACGACGCCCAGGAGGTTCTGCTCGAACTGACCCGCGCCGGTGCTGAGACCGCTCGCGGCGAGTACGCGCGGTCCCGGACCCGTCTGCGGGGCGGCCGAGTTGCTCGATCCCGAGAGCCTGATGGTCAAGGAGGTCGGCGCCAACGTCGCCCTCTTTGGAGCCCAGGACATTCTCTCCCGCGAAGGCGAGCTCGACCGGGCGAGTCTGACGGCGGCGGGAGCAACGCTTGCCGAGCTCGCCAGCGAGCTCGGCCGCGACGGACGGACTGGCGCCAAGGCAACGCTGCTGGCAAGAGCCTCCCAGGCCTATGAGCTGGCCGGAGATAGCGAGCGGAGCGCAGAGCTCTTCGAGCGGGCGCTCGAGCTCGGGCCGCCGCGCGAGGCTGCCGAGCTCCTCGCCGAAGCGGCGCTGCTGCTGCAGCGCTTCGATCTGATCGCCTCCCTGCCGCTCGGTGACGGGGAGCTGGCGCGGCTGATGCGGGCTAGCGGCCAGCTCTTCGCCGAGAGCGACGTCCCCGCCGCGGTGGTGGAGCTCGACCAGCTGATCGACTCGGCCGACGAGCAGATCCGAAACAGAGCCGCTTTCCTTCGCCTCGGAGCCTCCTCGCCCTCTCACGGCATCGGTTGGAGTGACGCCGCCGAGGAGATCGTTGAGGTTGACAAACCTGTAGCTGTCGCTGTACTTCGAGGCCAGTGGCTGGCCGAGCAGGATCGCCTCGAGGAGGCCGAGCAGGTTCTCGCCCCCCACAGCGGCTCCTACCAAGTTTTGCGCCAGCTGATCGAAATTGCGGTTCGCCGTGATGATCTCAAGACGGCGAAGCGACTCTCGGAGGAGCTGCTGGTCCGTCGGGAGGAGCCGCGTGACCGGCTCAACCATGCCGGCCTGCTCGCCCGCATGGAAGAGACCGACGCGGCACGCGACCAGTTCCTGCTGGTGGCCCGCGACCGCAACGCCTCGAAGCCGACGCGCTCCCAAGCCTACGGCCGGGCTGCTTCGCTTGAGGTCGAGCGCGGCGACTTCCTCGCCAGCGCGCGGCTGACGGAGGAGTGGCTTGGCCTCGAGCCCGACAACGAGGAAGCGATCTGGCTGCATCTCTTCTCCCTGGCGCGGCGCCGCAGCCACGCTGAGGCGCTCACTTTCTGGCGCGAGCACGAAATCGAGGTCAACCAGGAGCGCCAGGCGCTGCTCGTCGCCGAGGTGCTCTCCTTCGGTGGCGCCCCCGCGGCGGAGACCCTAGCCTCGCTTGCCGAGCTCTCCGACCGCTTCGAGCGCCCCGAACAGTTCGAGTACGGCTTGATGATGACCGCGCTTCGGACCGAGGGCTCCGAGCGCGGCGATATTCCCAACGAACTCGACGCCCGCATCAAACAGAGCTTCGCCGAGTTCCCCGAGCGCTTCCCGGACTCCAACCTGATCCAGGCGAAAAAGATCGACGAGAACGATCCCGCCGGGACCTTCCTCGAGGAGATCAAACCCCAACTCGAAGCTAGGGCGGAGATCGGCGAACGCTTGGGCGAGGAACTCCGCCGCGGGGTCACTGCGACCAACGTCATCGCCGCCTCCTCGGGGCACAGCGTGGGGGAGCGAAATGCCGCCGCATCCGCCCTCGATTCCCGCGCGGCGGTCTGGGACTCGACCGCCACCTATGTCGTTGGCGGCCTCGGCAATCCGCTCGCTGAGACCCTCAGAAACGCGCTCCCCGCCTCGCTGCTCGCCGAGTCGACCTTCGAGGACATCACTGGCGATGAGGCCAAGGTGACCAACCAGAGGACGGGGCACATTGCCTTTGACCCCGGCTCGGGAGGCCTGATCATGGAGGAGGCCGACGACGCCGAGCGCGAGACCGAGGCGCGTCGCATCGCAGGAATGGCCGAGATGGCTCGCGGCTTCTCGGTCCGCGCCGATCTCGGCGCTGCTGGCGAGGAAGAGCCGCTGCGGGAGATGCTTGAAGAGGAGGGACTCTCCACGGCCGCGCACTCCTGGCCGGCCACCGTCGCGCTCGCCCGCCGGGAGGGACTCACCGTCTACTCCGACGACCGCTACGTGCGGCTCAGTGCTCAGCAGGCGGGACTGCAGAGCTTCGGAACCCTCGCCCTGCTCGACGTGCTCGCCGAGCGCGACATGATCAGCGCCGAGCTGCGGATTACTGCCCGTGCCTGCCTCTACCGCACCGGCGCCTGGGGGCTCCAGTTGAGCCGCGAGGAGTTCGCGGAACTGCTGCGCAAAGACGATTTCGAACCGATCCGCGGTGCCCACTCGGTACTGAACGACTTCGCCGCTTGGCCGGCCGGCGGAATCGAGGCGGTCGAGGACGTCCTCGCCATGCTGCAGACGATTTACGAGGAGGCGCCGGAGAAGTTCGACCGCTGGGTTCACCGGGTGCTCGACTCGATCGCCCACACGCTCGGCGGGGGCTATGAGAAGTGGGCTCGCTTTCTTACCCAGGCCGCGCTTAACCCTTTTCGGGATCCACCCCCGATCGGGCACGACGCGATCCAGGCTCTACTGCGGGCATTGCGCGGCCTCGAGTTCTTCCGCCTTTTTCCGCCGGATCCCGACCTGGTCATCGGCGCGATCGCCGAATCGCTCTCTTTTGCCGAGGACGAACGCTCGCGCGCGGTCTACTTCAAGGCGCTGCTCGAACTGCTCGGGACCGAGGACCGGGAGGCCGCAATCAAGTCGTTCGTTAGGGACTGAGCGACACCGCCGCGATACGAGCCTGCTTCGACCATAAGGGCAAGTTGAAACGAGCCTCTGATCTGTCGTGAAGACAAAAAGTTTAGTCCGCGGCCAAGACTAATGTCGCTGAAATGGGCAAGCGGCAGGGAACCTGGACCGTGAATTTCGACAGCGATGCGGTCATCGACTTCGAGGACGTGAAGTCGCGCGGAGATCGCAAGGCGGTCTTCAACGTCGTACAGAAGCTGAAAGATCTCGGGCCGGACTTGCCGTCGCCGCATATGAAGTCGTTGAAGGGCGAGGCGAATCTGTTTGAGCTGCGGCCGAAGCAGGGGGCTTGTGAGGCTCGGCCGATCTATGCTCGATTCGGGGGTCGATTCGTGGTTCTGGCGGTGGCCGCGAAGAAGAAAGACTTCGATCGAGCGGTCGCGGCGGCGAGCGATCGCCTGAAGCGCCACGGTTGACGGCTGATAATAGAGCTATTATCATGACCGCAATGGCGTCTTCACAAAAGAACTTCGATGCCCTCTTGGCTGAGGAGCAGCTGGCCGATCCGAGCTTTCGGGCGGAGTGGCAGAGGCTTGCTCCTGCGCGAGAGTTTGCGGCAACGCTGCTGCGTTATCGCGCTGAGCACAAATTGAGCCAGAGGGCCCTGGCGAAGAAGCTGGGCGTTTCGCAGCCTCGCATCGTCAAGCTCGAGTCCGGGGAGCACAACCCGGAGGTCGACACGATCATCAACGCGGTTCGGCGGCTGGGGATTGAGTTTGTGCTCGACGTGGCGCCCGCGAGCCGCAAGCCGGCGCTGGTGACGGCGCGGGCTCAGAGGCGCGGGGCGATTGCCCACGACGACGTTTCTGTCGTGGCGGCTTCTTCCGTGTAAATCTGGCTAAGTCTCGAGCTCAGTGCGCCGGACGACATCGAGGTCAGCGTTGAGGCCTGAATCGGCCGGTGCCTCGCGTCGTATTCGGCGAAGGTCCGCAGTCGGGACCCAGGGGTCGCGAGGCCGCATCTGCTTCACCCGTTTGGCGGCATTGCCTCCATGGGGACCGGTGTGGTGTAGCAGGGTTTGTATCTCTGTCGCGCGGTCGACTCGGCGGCGGCGCAAGGCGGCGTACGTGAGATCTCGTATAACGGCGCTGCGACTTGCGTCGGTGCGGTCAGCTTCGGCATCGATCTCAGCAAGGAGATCGTTAGGCATGTAGACAACAACCTTCTTCACACGGCCATTATGCCTCGGTCGAAGGTGGCTGCGCCGGATCCCGCTGCTGTGGCGACAAATGGGGCAACATGCCCCACAGATTCCAGCCGATCTCCACGTAGTTCGATCACGGAAATCCGCTTGAAACCTAGCTCCACGTAGTCCAGCCGATCTCAAAGCCAAGACTCATAACCCGAAGGTCGCGGGTTCGAAAAGGCCCTGGTAACGGGGCCTCTTTTTTTGCCCGGACGCGGCGGGCGCAGCGCCCCGGCCCTTGCTAGGAAGGGGGGCGCTGGTAGCCGCGATAGGTTGCGCGACCACGGAGCCGATCGCTGTGGCCAACATCGACAAGCCGAACTTCGACGAGCCGCGCGAGCGGGAGGGCTTCCGGGTGCGCCGGGCGCGGATCGGTCACCAGCTGGGGACCGAGCGGATCGGGATCAGCCTCTGGGAGCTGCCGCCGGGCAGAAGGCCTACCCGTACCACTTCCACCTGGCCGAGGAAGAGGTGCTGATCGTGCTCGCGGGCACGCCTTCGCTGCGGACTCCGGAAGGGTCGCAGACCCTCTCCACGGGGGACGTGATCCGCTTTCCCACCGGCGAGCAGGGCGCCCACCAGGTCTGGAACGAGGACGAGGAGCTGGTCCGCCTGCTCGCGGTCAGCACCCACGGGACCCCCGACGTCGTCATCTATCCCGACTCGAACAAGCTCAGCGCGGCCGAGCGGCTGCCCGAGTCCGACGGGCGCAAGCACTACTTCCGGATCGAGGACGAGGTCGACTACTGGGAGGGCGAGCAGACCTGAGGTGCGGCCGTTCGACTTGCGCCGCTGGCGAGAGGAGCAGGTCGACAGGCGCGACGCCTCAGTCAAGGTCGAACCGGTCGAGGTTCATGACCTGTTCCAGGCGGGACCTCTTTCTTTGCCCGGGGGAGTCCGAGGACAACTTCGCCTCCATGCCTGCGATCGCGCGCGTCCAGCAAATCACCCACCGACGCCTCTCCAATCCGCAGTACCCCTGGCGGGTCAACGATCTCAGCGATATGCACTTCCTCGCCTCTGCAGCCGGCTACGCCGACTTCCTGGGCGAGAAGGCGACCTCTCACGACCTTCGCTGCGCCGAACGTCAGGTGCCGCCCGGGGCTCGAATCTGTCGCTCGCGCGGCGAGTTGGCCGATCTCATCGAGGAGCAGCGATAGGCGCGAATCGCTGGGGCAACAAATGGGGCAACAAGCCCCACAGATTCCAGCCGATCTCCACGTAGTTCGATCTCGCGAAAACCGCTCTAGAACGCGCCCCACAGTGCCCAGCCGAGTCGGCGGGGCGCGCTCATAACCCGAAGGTCGCGGGTTCGAATCCCGCCCCCGCTATAGGACGAAAACCCGCTTATCAAGCGGGTTTTCGCGTTTTTGGACGACCTCAAAATTGGCGAAAAAAGCCGCTGGGGCAAGCCCTGGGGCAAGGTGAGGTCAAAGTGAGGTCGATTTAGACCTTGCGCCGCGGCTCCCGTCCACCTACGTCGGCCGCGAGAAACGCGAATAAAGCGGCCCGGCTGCGTTGTAGCGCCCCGGAGCCTGGCACCGAAGGGCAAGCCTTCGATGAGAGAGAGACGGTACCGATGTAGGCCCGCCCTGGACCGCGTCGCCGGCTCGTCCTCGGTGCCCCTACCGGGAGGAGGGGCGTCAATGCCCGAGACGACCATCACCATCGACCGCGACCAGCGCGACGGGCTCTATGAGGTGATTAGCAATCACCTTGCCCTCGTCCAGGATTTCTGGGTCGCGATGGAGCGGACCAAGGACGGCGCCACCGCCGAGCGCCTTGGCTTGGAGTTCGCCGAAGACTTCCGACTGTTGCAGGACATCGGCTGGGGCGAGAAGGACGAGCGCGAGTCGTTCGACCTGACCATGCCGGAGCACGACCTGATGGAACTGCTCCAGCGCTTGCAGGGCGAAGCCGTGAATGTCCTCGTTCGGAAAGTCACGATCGCCGGCTGAGCTTTTGCAGGGACGGCCGTGGAGCTGCATGGCTGCGTCTGCCTGCTGCCTGGATCGTTGGAGGGCGCGGCTCTCGCTTCGGCCTCGCCGCAGACTTGCGCCGATTTGGCGCAGGGATTCGGGCCCGGTGCGCCCGAGGAGCGCGACGCGCTCATTACATGGCTTGGTCAGAGGAGGAATAAGGCCCCCCGGATACGCGCTCAGATTGGTGAGCGGCTGCCCTGGCCAGAGGTCGCCGCCGTGCTCACCGGCTGGATCAAAGGGATGGCGGGCTGGAGTTCGCCGGTCAAATCCTTGCGCGCGCTACGCCAGGGCTAGGCAGGGCCCCGATCTGACGCATACTGCGCGCATGGCCAACGTCTTTGAGCCGCACTGGGACGAGGAGCAGGATCGTCCCCCTTTCTCTTGGCGACGGGCACGGTTGGGTCGCCAGGCCGGCGCTGATCGGCTCGGGGCATCGCTTTTCGAACTGGCGCCAGGTTGCTCCAGCTTCCCACTCCATGTCCATCACGCAAACGAGGAGATGCTGGTCGTCATCTCTGGCCATCCGACGCTTCGCACGTTGGATGGTGAGCGGCAACTTGACGAGGGAGAGCTGATCGCTTTCCCGGCTGGCTCCGGTGGCGCCCACCGGATCGACAACCGCAGCCGGCAGCCGGCGCGCGTGCTGATCCTCAGCACCATGCTCGCGCCCGAGATCAATGAGTACCCCGATTCGGAAAAGATCTGGGCGCGGACGTTCCCACCCGGCGCCGCTCGACCCGACCACGCCGTTGACGTCCTCGTGCGCGCAGAGGACGAGAACGTCGACTACCTCGAGGGCGAGAGCTAGGAGCAAGCGCCCCCTCCTCGGGAGGACCCCGCCACTTGACGCCCTGGCGTGCTGAGCCCGCCCTCCCGGGGCTGGGCTCCAGGCGAGCACTACACCCCCCTTCTCAGGGAGGGGTGCCGAGCGCGAACAGCACACACGCGACGTTTCGGCTGCCAGGAGAGCGCGCTCCAGATGCGTCCCGGTCTGGGCTCCACATCCGCGGCCAGGCGCTGTTCGGCTGAAGCAAGTTCGCCCCGCCGAGGAATCCCGCGCTGGCTCCCGCCGAGGAAGGCGCGCGCAAGGTCGCGGTCATTCTGTTCAGCCTTCCCGGGGATTCGTCGATCTGGCGTCACGGGGGAGACTGAGCCGGCGGACGGCTCCAAGATCGGGGACCCATCTCAATAGCCTGGGGCAAGAAATGGGGCAAGAAGCCCCACAGATCCCAGCCGATCCCAGCCGATCTCGATCTCGCGAAAACCGCTTGAAACCGTGCCCCACGTAGTCCAGCCGATCCAGCGGATCAGTCTCATAACCCGAAGGTCGCAGGTTCGAATCCTGCCCCCGCTATTCCTCTATTAGTGACCTCGGAGTCGCTGCCGGCTAACGGGTGAGCTGTTCCGCCAACCCGATTACAGCCGTTGCGGCTTCAAGGCCTTTATCTCGATCCAAGGTGTCCGGATTGGAGTCGTAGCGGAAGAGGACGCCCCATGGCGTGTGGTCTTCCCCCGGTTTCGACGACACCTGACCGCTTGGGTCGAAAGACTCAGGCAAGGAGGAGTCGATGCCACCCATCAAGCCCCCATACCCGCCGGAGTTCCGGCGTGAAGCAGTCCAGCTGG
>JBAREU010000272.1:0-9283 GCA_049796515.1 Solirubrobacterales bacterium | reverse complement strand
CCGTCTGGGTCAGCAGCGCCAGCACCGGGACCGTGCGACGCATCGACCGCGCCACCGCGACCGCGGAAACGCCGATCCGGGTTGGTCGCGGGCCGGCTGGGGTGACCGTCGGCGGTGGCCTCGTTTGGGTCGCGAACAGCCGCTCCGAAACGGTGACCCGCGTCGACCCCTCGCTCAGGGCGATCTTCGGCGACCCGATCCTGGTTGGGTCCCGTCCGGGGGGGATCGATGCCGGCACCAGCACGGTATGGGTCGCCAGCTCCGGTGACGACAGCGTCAGCCGGATCGAGATCGAGAGCGGTGAGACGGTTGGCGACCCAATCGCGGTCGGCCCCGATCCAGGCGCGGTTGCGGTCGGCGGCGAAGCGGTCTGGGTCGCCAACAACGGCGACGGCACGGTTACCCGTATCGAGCCCTGACGGGGGATAGGATCGAGTTCCGTGGCGCAGGACATCGACCAGCTCTGCATCAACACGATCCGCACGCTGTCGATCGATGCGATCCAGAAGGCGAACTCGGGACATCCGGGGACGCCGATGGCGATGGCGCCGGTCGCCTACACGCTCTGGCAGCGCTTCCTCCGCTTCGATCCAGCCCATCCGATCTGGCCCAACCGCGACCGCTTCGTGCTCTCGGCCGGGCATGCCTCGATGCTGCTCTACGCCTTGCTCTACCTGGCCGAGGTGCAGGCGGTCGAACCCGACTACGAGGTGGTCGGCCGGCCTTCGGTGGGCCTCGACGACATCAAGCGCTTCCGCCAGCTCGACTCACGCGCCCCCGGCCATCCCGAGTACCGCTGGACCTCCGGGGTGGAGACGACCACCGGCCCGCTCGGGCAGGGGATCGCGACTTCGGTCGGGATGGCGATCGCCTCGAAGTGGCAGGGCGCCCGCTACGGCGCCGAGCTCTTCGACTTCGACGTCTACGCGATCGCCGGCGACGGTTGCCTGATGGAGGGTGTCTCCAACGAAGCCGCCTCGATCGCCGGCCACCTCAAGCTCGACAACCTCTGCTGGATCTACGACAACAACCACATCACGATCGACGGTAAGACGCGGATCGCTTACGAGGACGACGCCGCTGCGCGCTTCATGGGCTACGGATGGAACGTGACCCGTGTTGGCGACGCCAACGACGTCGAGCTGCTCGCTCGCGCCTTCGAGGAGTTCAAAGGCGAGCAGGGACGACCGACGCTGATCATCGTCGACAGCCACATCGGCTGGGGCTCGCCGCACAAGCAGGACAGCCCGGCCGCCCACGGCGAGCCGCTAGGTGAGGAGGAGGTGCGGGAGACGAAGCGCGCTTACGACTGGCCCGAGGACGCCCAGTTCCTCGTCCCCGACGGCGTCAAGGAGCACTTCGCCGCTGGCGTCGGCAGGCGCGGCGCCGAGCTTCGCGCCGAGTGGGAGGCACGGCTGGCCGGGTTCGTCAAGGACGATTCCGACCTGGCGGGGGAGATCGAGGCGGCCCAGAGGCGCGAGCTGCCCGACGGCTGGGACGCCGACATCCCCAGCTTCGATCCTGACGAGAAAGGACTCGCCACCCGTAAGGCCTCGAACCAGGTCGAGAACGCGATCGCCGCGCGCCTGCCCTGGCTGCTGGCGGGCTCCGCCGACCTCACCGACTCGACCTCGGTCCGCCTCGACGACGCCGCTGACTTTGAGCCCGGCGCCTACGATGGCCGCCAGCTCCACTACGGCATCCGCGAGCACGAGTCGGCGGCGATCTCCAACGGCCTCTCGCTCTCCAAGCTGCGGCCGCTCTGGTCGACCTACCTGACCTTCTCCGACTACGCGCGGCCGGCAATCCGCCTCTCGGCGCTGATGGAGCTGCCGGTGATCCACCTCTTCACCCACGACTCGATCGGGCTCGGCGAGGACGGTCCAACCCACCAACCGGTCGAGCAGCTCGCCTCGCTGCGGGCGATCCCCGGCCTCGACGTGATCCGCCCGGCCGACGCCAACGAGGTCGCCGAGGCCTGGCGGGTGGCGATCGACCGCACGCACCAGCCGGTCGCCCTCGTCCTCACCCGGCAGAACGTGCCGATCTTCGACCGCTCCAAGTACGCCCCGGTGGAGGGGTTGCGGCGCGGCGGGTACGTCCTCGCCGACGCCGACGGCGGCGATCCCGACCTCATCCTCATCGCCACTGGCAGCGAGGTGGCGCTGGCCGTCGCTGCGCACGAGGAGCTGAGCGGCGAAGGGATCCGCTCGCGGGTCGTCAGCCTGCCCTGCTGGGAGCTGTTCGACCGCCAGGATGAGGCCTACCGCGACGAAGTGCTGCTGCCGGGCGTGTCCGCCCGCGTCTCGGTCGAGGAGGCCTCGACCCTCGGCTGGGACCGCTATGTCGGCCCGGGGGGCCGGCGGATCGGCATGCACACCTTCGGCAGCTCCGCCCCGCTTAAGGACGTGCAAACGAAGTTCGGCTTCAGCCCGGATAAGGTCGCCGAGGCAGGACGCGAAGTGCTCGGCGTGCCAAGCTGAATCGAAGACGCAAAGACAGCATCTGCGAAGGAGAGAGCGATGAAGGCGACCGCAAAACTGCACGAGTTGGGCCAGAGCCTCTGGCTCGACAACATCACCCGCACGATGCTGGGCGACGGCACGCTTGCTGGCTATATCGACGAGCTCTCCGTCACCGGCCTCACCTCCAACCCGACGATCTTCGACAAGGCGATCTCGGGCGGCGACGCCTACGACCAGCAGATCGCCGAGCTCGGTGCCAGCTCCGTCCCCGAGGAGGGGATCGGTGCCAACTCCGCCGAGCGGATCTTCTTCGAGCTGGCGCTCGCCGACCTGCGCGACGCGACCGACCTCTTCGCGGCGATCCACGAGCGCACCGCCGGCGTCGACGGCTTCTGCTCGCTCGAGGTCTCTCCCCTGATCGCCGACGACGCCGAGGCGACCATCGAGGAGGCCGCTGAGCTCCACGCCAAGGCCGAGCGCGAGAGCCTCTTCATCAAGATTCCCGGCACCGAGGCCGGACGCAAGGCGATCGAGGAGTCGATCTTTGCCGGGGTGCCGATCAACGTCACCCTGCTGTTCGACGACAAGCAGTACCTCGCCGCCGCCGACGCCTACATGCGCGGGATCGAACGACGGATCGAGGCCGGGCTCAATCCCGACGTCGCCTCCGTCGCCTCGATCTTCATGAGCCGCTGGGACGTCGCCGTCTCCGGCGAGGTCCCGGACGAGCTGCATAACCGCCTTGGTCTGGCGGTCGGCTTCCGCGCCTACCGCGCCTACCGCGAGCTGCTCGACTCCCACCGCATGCAACGGCTGATGAACGAGGGGGCGCGGCCGCAGCGCCTGCTCTGGGCCAGCACCGGGACCAAGGACCCCGAAGCCTCCGACGTCCTCTACATCAAAGGCTTCGCCTCGCCCTTCACCGTCAACACGATGCCCGAGCCGACCCTGCACGCCTTCGCCGACCACGGCGAGGTCGGCGATCTCGTGCCGGCCGACGGCGGCGACTGCGAGCAGGTGCTGAAGGAGTTCGAGCGTGCCGGGATCGACATCGATGCGCTCGCCGAGCGGCTGCAGGAGGAGGGCAAAGAGGCCTTCGCCAAGTCCTGGGACGAGATGCTGAAGACGATTGAGTCGCAGCTCGGGGCGCGGGCGTGAGCGAGGGCGCGGGGGTAAGTGAGGCCGGCCCGACGCTGCGCTGGGGCGAGGCCTGGCCGGCACTGGAGCGCCACCACGCCCAGGTCGCGGACATCCACCTGCGCGAGCTCTTCGCCGCCGACCCCGACCGCGGCGAGCGCCTCGTCGCCGACGGCGCCGGCCTGCACCTCGACTTCTCCAAGAATCTCGTAACTGATGAGGCATTGATCATGCTGGGCCAGCTGGCCCGCGAGCGCGGCGTCGAAGCCCGCCGCGAAGCGATGTTCGCCGGCGAGCACATCAACGTCTCCGAGGATCGCCCGGCGCTGCACGTGGCGCTGCGGATGCCACGCGGGCGCTCGCTGATCGTCGACGGCGTCGACGTGGTCCGCGAGGTGCACGAGACGCTCGACCGCATGGGCGAGTTCGCCGAGAGCGTCCGCTCGGGGGCCTGGACCGGGCACAGCGGCAAGCTGATCCGCAACGTCGTCAACATCGGCATCGGCGGCTCCGACCTCGGCCCGGTGATGGCTTACGAGGCGCTGCGCCACTACAGCCAGCGCGACATGATCTTCCGCTTCGTCTCCAACGTCGACGGCACCGACTTCGCCGAGTCGGTCCGCGACCTCGACCCGGCCGAGACCCTCTTCGTGATCTGCTCGAAGACCTTCACCACGCTGGAGACGATGACCAACGCCCGCACCGCGCGCGAGTGGCTCCTGGCCGGGCTGCGCGGCGAGGAGGCAGCGGTCGCCAAGCACTTCGTCGCCGTCTCGACCAACGCCGAGGAGGTGGCCAAGTTCGGCATCGCCCCCGCGAGCATGTTCGGCTTCTGGGACTGGGTCGGGGGCCGCTACTCGATGGACTCGGCGATCGGCCTCTCGACCATGCTGGCGATTGGGTCCGCCCAGTTCGCCGAGATGCTGGCCGGCTTTCACGCCATGGACGAGCACTTCCGCGAGACGCCCCAGGCAGGCAACCTGCCGATGCTGATGGGCCTGCTCTCCGTTTGGTACGGCAGCTTCTTCGGTGCCCAGACCTGCGCGGTGCTGCCCTACGACCAGTACCTGCACCGCTTCCCCGCTTACCTGCAGCAGCTGACGATGGAGTCGAACGGCAAGCACGTGACGCTTGACGGGGCCCGCGTCGACTACGACACCGGCGCGATCTTCTGGGGCGAGCCGGGCACCAACGGCCAGCACTCCTTCTACCAGCTGCTCCACCAGGGCACGCGCCTCGTCCCCTGTGACTTCATCGGCTTCATGCAGAGCAACAACCCGATCGGCAATCACCACGACCTCTTGATGTCGAACGTCTTCGCCCAGACCGAGGCGCTCGCCTTCGGCAAGACCGAGGCGGAGGTGCGGGCAGAGGGGACGCCCGAGAAAGTCGTGCCGCACAAAGTGATGGAGGGCAACCGCCCCTCGAACACGATCCTCGCCGAGCGGCTCGACCCGCGCACGCTCGGCGCCCTGGTCGCCCTCTACGAGCACAGCGTCTTCACCCAAGGGGCGATCTGGGGGATCGACTCCTTCGATCAGTGGGGGGTCGAGCTGGGCAAGGTGCTGGCCAAGCGGATCGTCCCCGAGCTGCAGGCGGCGGAGGAGCCCGAGCTCTCGCACGACAGCTCGACCAACGCGCTGATTCGGCGCTACCGGGCGGCGCGGGCGCAGGCGGGCCGCGCGGAGTAGGCAGTGCCCCTCGACGCCCTCCCGCTTGCGGCGTCGGAGTCGAACCTGCTCGCGGCGCGCGAGCTGATGGCGTTCACCCTCGCCTTCCACATCGTCCTCGCCTGCATCGGCGTCGCCTTCCCGGCGATCATCCTCATCGCCAACTGGCTGGGGTTGAAGCGCGACGATGAGGACGCGCTGCGGCTGGCCCGTCGCTGGTCGAAAGCGATGGCCGTCACCTTCGCCGTGGGGGCGGTGACCGGCACCGTGCTGAGCTTCGAGTTCGGTCTGCTCTGGCCGCGCTTCATGGAGCGCTTCGGCGACGCCTTCGGGATTGCCTTCGCGATCGAGGGGATCTTCTTCTTCACCGAGGCGATCTTCATCGCTATCTACATCTACGGCTGGCGGCGGCTGGGCGGCTGGGCGCACTTCTGGTCCGGCGTGCCGATGGTGATCACCGGTATCGGCGGCGCCTTCTCGGTTGTGGCCGCCAACTCCTGGATGAACCAGCCGCAGGGCTTCACCCTCGACGCCGCCGGCAAGGTGGTCGACACCGAACCGCTGCAGGTTCTCTTCAACCCGGCCTGGCACTACGAGGTGCCGCACATGATCCTCGCCGCCTACATGGTCGCCGGCTTCCTCGTCGCCTCGATCTACGCGGTGGGGATGCTGCGCGGGCGGCGCGATCGTCTGCACCGACTCGGCCTCTTGATCCCCCTCACCGTCGCCTGCATCGCGACGCCGGTGCAGATCTTCGTCGGCGACACCGCGGCGCGCGAAGTCGCCGACCACCAGCCGGCCAAGTTCGCCGGCTTTGAGTGCATCCAGGAGACCGGCCCCGACCAGACCGAGTACATCGGCGGCATTTGCACCGACGACGGGGTGGAGGGGGCGATCGGCATCCCCGGGCTCGACTCGCTGCTGGTTGGCTTCAGCACCGACACCGTGGTGACCGGGTTGGAGGACATCCCGCCCGACGAGCGGCCGCCCGCCAATACCCTGTTGCACCTCTCCTTCGATGCGATGGTCGGGATCGGCAGCGCCCTGCTCGGACTCGCTGCCTGGCTTGCCTTCATCTGGTGGCGGCGGCGCGACATCCCCCGTACGCAGTGGTTCCTGCGCGCGGTGGCGGTCTCCGGCGCAGCAGCGGTGATCGCGATGTGGGCGGGCTGGATCGTCACCGAGGTCGGCCGCCAGCCCTGGATCGTGCAGGACCACATGCGCACCTCCGAAGCGGTGACCGAGGCGGGCGGGATCTGGTTCGCCTTCGCCGGAATCCTCATCCTCTACGCCGGCCTCGGCGCCGGCCTGGTCTTCGTCCTGCGGGCGATGTCGCGGCGCTGGCGCGAGGAGGGGGAGGGCGATGAGGCGGAGGCGCCCTACGGTCCGGCGGCGGTGGAGGGGGTGGAGAGATGAGCAAGGCCGACGCCGCCGCGGCGATCCTCTGGACCGGCGCCACCCTCTACGCGGTCTTCGGCGGCGCCGACTTCGGCGGCGGCTTCTGGGACCTGATCGCCGGCGACGCCGAGCGGGGCGAGCGGCCGCGGGCGCGGATCCAGCGTTCGCTCACCCCTGTCTGGGAGGCGAACCACGTCTGGCTGATCTTCATCCTCGTCGTCCTCTGGACCGCCTTCCCGGAGGCCTTTGGGGCGATCATGTCGACGCTCTACGTGCCCCTGGCGCTGGCGGCGCTGGGGATCGTCCTGCGCGGTGCCGGCTTCGCCTTTCGCAAGTCGATCCGCTCACTGCCGGCACGCCGCGCGATGGGCGCCGCCTTTGCCCTCTCCTCGGTCCTGACGCCCTTCTTCATGGGAACGGTGGTTGGGGCGGTGGCGGCGGGCAACGTCCCGGCGGAGGGCAACGGCGACGCCTTCTCGAGCTGGATCGACACCTTGCCGCTGCTGACCGGGGCGCTCTTCGTCGCCACCGGTGCCTACCTGGCCGCGATCTTCCTCGTCGCCGACTCCCACCGCGGCGGCGACGAGGAGATGGAGGGCTACTTCGCCCGCCGCGCCCTGGGGGCCGGCCTCGTGGCCGGCGCGCTCGCCGTGGCCGGGATCGTCGCCCTGCACGCCGATGCCCGTTATGCCTACGACCGCCTCGTCGTCGAGGGTCTGCCGCTGGTGATCGCTTCGGTCCTCTGCGGTTTCGGCGTCCTGGCGCTGCTGCTGATGCGCGCCCGTCGTGGCCTGCGCCCGCTCGCGGCCGGCGCCGTCGTCGCGGTGATCTGGGGCTGGGCGGTCGCCCAGTTCCCCTACCTGCTGCCGACTTCGTTGACGATCGGCGAGTCGGCCGCCCCCGGCCCGACCCTTGACGCGGTCATGATCGTCTTCGTCGCCGCGGCGTTGATCGTCCTACCCGCGCTCGGCCTCCTCTACTGGCTCAGCCAGCGCGAGCTGCTCGGTGAGTGAGGGGCGCGACATCCGCGCCGTGCTGTTCGACATCGACGGGACCCTGCTGGTGACCGGGGGAGCCGGCGGAGCTGCGTGGCAGCGCGCCTTCGAGGAGCTCCACGGGATCGAAGCAAACGTCGCCGAGCACACCGACGCCGGCATGACCGATCCCGAGATCGTCAAGATCGTCTTCCGCGAGGTCCTCGGCCGCGAGGGCACCGCCGACGAGCGCGCCAGGGCGATCGGCTGTTACCTCAAGCACCTGCCGGATACGGTTGCCGAGTCGAGCGGTTACCGGGTGATGCCGGGGGTCGAGAAGCTGCTCGACCGGCTGATCGACGGCGGCGTCCTGCTCGGCCTGGTCACCGGCAACATCGAGGCCGCCGCCCACATCAAGCTCGCCCGCGCCGGCTTCAACCGCTTCTTCTCCTTCGGCGGCTACGGCTCCGACTCCCCCGACCGGAC
The DNA here is from genome assembly GCA_049796515.1 of Solirubrobacterales bacterium. Taxonomy (GTDB): domain Bacteria; phylum Actinomycetota; class Thermoleophilia; order Solirubrobacterales; family 70-9; genus VRUE01. The sequence goes on along the minus strand of JBAREU010000272.1, from coordinate 1,153 downwards.
CGCGGTGACCAAAGCCGCCCTGCAGCGCGGAGAGCTCGTCTCCGGCAACAGCCTCGCGAACGACGCCTGCATTGCGGTCGGCGACACCCCCCGCGACGTAGAGGCCGGCCACGGCGCCGGGATCAAAGTGGTTGGAGTAGCCACGGGCAGCTACACGGTCGACCAGCTCAACCAGACTGGGGCCGACTGGGCCCTCGAGACGGTCGAGCGCAGCTTTCCAGCGTAGGGCGATCCCGGTAGGGGTGGAACGTCTTGTACTTTTTTTGCGGCGACAACCCTCGGACGGTCGCCAACGGTCTTCAAAAAAAGTTAAGTGGAACCCCTACCGGGATCGCCCTCAGGCCAACGAGCAACGAGCCTGGTAGATCGACAAGAACCCGTTCTCGAACCCGTTCCTCGCCGCGCGCAGGTAGAGACGCCACACTCGCACCCGTTCGGGGCCGGCCAAGCGGATCGCCTCGTCGAGGTTTTCGTCGAGGCGGCGCGCCCAGTGGCGCAGGGTCTCGGCGTAGTCGGCGCCGTGCTCGGAAACGTGGCGGGTGACGAGGCCGGCCCGTTCCAGCGCCAGCAGGACGCGCGAGAGGTGGATCGGTTCGCCGTCGGGGAAGACGTAGCGCTCGGAGAAGGCGCCGGCTTCGGGGTCGGTGTGGCGGAGGCGGGCGATGCCGTGGTTGAGCAGGCGCCCCCCGGGCTCCAGTAGTCCGGCGAGCGTGCGCGCGTAGACGTCGATCTGCTCCTCGCCGACGTGCTCGACCATGCCGATCGAGGCGATCGCGTCGAAGCGCTCGCCGGCCAGGTCGCGGTAGTCCATGACGCGGATCTCGACCCGGTCGGCGACGCCCGCCTCCTCGGCCCGCTGCTGCGCCCGCTCTGCTTGCGGCGGCGAGAGGGTGATGCCGACGACGCTCGCACCGTGCTTGGTTGCCGCCCAGAGCGGGAAGCTGCCCCAGCCGCAGCCGACGTCGAGCACCCGGTCGCCCTCCTTCAGCGCCAGCTTACGGGCGACGGTCTCGAGCTTCTCTTCCTGCGCTTCCTCAAGCGTCTCGGCTCCATTGGCGAAGAAGGCGCAGCTGTAGGTCATCGACTGGTCGAGGAAGAGGGCGAAGAAGTCATTGGAGACGTCGTAGTGGTGGCGGACGGCGCGGGCGTCGCG
>JBAREU010000271.1:0-1748 GCA_049796515.1 Solirubrobacterales bacterium | reverse complement strand
GGCGCTTGTCCTATGCCGTCGAAGCGGCGGCCTGGCCGGAGCCCTCAGCCGATCCGCTCCGCCAGCTCGATGATGATCCCCTCCGGGCCGCGGACATAGCAGAGCCGATAGATGTCTTGGTAGTTCTCCACCTCGCCAACGAGCTCCCCGCCGCGCGCTCGCACGCTGGCGACGGCGGCGTCGATATCGTCGACTGCGAATGTGACATGGCGGATGCCCGGGGTGTTCGCCGGCGCGTGCCGGTCGCCGCCCCGGCCCGACGGGGCGTGAAACTTCGACAGCTCGAGCCGTCCGTGGCCATCAGGGGTCTCCAACATCGCGATCTCCGAGCGGACGCCCTCGAGACCCACCACGCGGTCCACCCAACCGCCCTCGACCGATCTCTCGCCCTGCAGCTTGAGCCCGAGCTCGACGAAGAACGCCGTCGCGGCGGCGAGGTCGTCGACCACGATGCCCACGTGATCCATGCGTTGGATCGTCATGCGATCAACCGTAGCGGGACGACGGCCCCAGCTACGGCGTCTGCTTTTTCGTCCTCAGCGCCTACTTCGACAGCCCGGCGGCTTCGAGGGCCGATTGATGGTCTCCAAAGATGCGCCATCGGACGACCTTGCCGCCGCGAATCGTGAACACCATCCCGTAGGGAGGCATCTCGGCTTCGATACCGGTGCTTCGGCCCCACTGGCGCTGGTTGTGAATCAACAGCACGACGTCGTCCCCTGCCTCCAACATGTCCGCGACCTCAAACTGAAGGTCGCTCCAAGCCGAGAGCCAGTTCCGCCAATAGGCGCGGACGCCCTCGTGGCCGTGAAAGACGCCAGCGATGTCCGGCATCGACTCCGCCAGCCCCGACGCGTCCCATTCGATCTCCGGGTCGTAGAGCTCGAACGCCCGCTCATGCTGGCGGCGCTGAAATCCCTCCGTCAGCGAGCGCACGATCTCCAGGTTCTCCTCCGACATCGCCTACTCCGACAGCCCGGCGGCTTCGAGCGCCTGGCGCAGATCCTGCCCCCACTCGAACCGCGTAATCCTGCCCTCGCGAAACGCCCAGGTATGCGCCTCCGCCTGGATGAGTTCCACCTCGCTGCCGCGACTGCGGGTGTACCAACTGACGGCGGCGACCACGGCGTCCCCACAGTCGAACAGCTCGTGCAGCTCATGCCGGGAATCGCTCCAGACTTCGGAGAAACGTCGCATCGCTTGCACGACTTCGGCCGGCCCACGGCGAACACCGGGTTCGACTGCATTTGGGGGGTTGACGTATTCGATGTCCGCTGTGGCGAGTTCGAGCAGCCACTGCGGATCTTGATCGAGCAGGCCCTCGTCGTAGATACGGCGCACCACCTCGAGATTCTCCTCCGACATCGTCCCGGCAGTATCTCGCGGACAGTCGGGCTTGCACAAAGCGATGCTTTCCATCGCTCGCATGCGGACATGGATAGGGTTCGCACATGGGCGAGGCACAGGCGTTCAGCGCGCAGGAGGCGCAGGAGATCGGAGCCGCGATCGGGATCGATTGGGAGGCGGCTCCATTCGACGTCGAGCAATTCCGGATCGGGCTCGGAGTCGAGCTCGAGCACGGCCGCCGCGATAGTCGCACCAACGTCACGGACGACGACCGCCTCACGACCGGAAAGATCGCCTGGGCGCACCTGAACGAGTTCCCGGATTACTACACCCGGCTGTCGAGGATGGAGGCCGAGGCGGAAGAGTTCTGGAACAGCGGCTAGCTGCGGGCCCGATTGAAC
>JBAREU010000270.1:0-17239 GCA_049796515.1 Solirubrobacterales bacterium | reverse complement strand
CCGCCGCACCGATCGACATCTCCCGCGCCTGCTCGTCGGGCTCGGAGTCGGAGACCGTGCTGCCGTCGGCGACGCTGCCGAGCCGCCGCGTCGCTCCCGCCTCGAACAGCATCGCCTCGTGCAGGCTCGTCTTGCCGCAACCCCGGTGCCCGATCAGGGCGACGTTGCGAATCCGGTCTGCGGCCTTGTGAGGCACGCAACGAGGTTAGCCCGCGGTTAGACCTCCTGTAAAGAGGACTTGAGCCGCATCACGGCCTTGGTGTGCAGCTGGGAGACGCGCGACTCGGTGACGCCGAGGACCTCGCCGATCTCGCGCAGGGTGAGGTTCTCGTAGTAGTAGAGCGCGACGACCAGCTGCTCGCGCTCGGGCAGCCCCGAGATCGACTCGGTGAGGCGGTCCTTGATCTCGGTGCTGGCGAGGGACTCCTGCGGGTCTTCGGCGCGCGGGTCGGAGATCGTGTCGAGCAACGAGACCGAGTCGCCCGATGAGTCGGAGATCGTCCACAGCTCATCGAGGGCGTAGATCGAGGAGTTGGCGATCTCCAACAGCGAAGTCTGCAGTTCCGCCTCGGTGAGGCCGACCTTGGCCGCCAGCTCGGCCTCGGTCGGCGCCCGCTGCAGCTCGTGCTCGAGCTTGGCCTGTGCCGCCTCGATCTCGCGGGCGCGGGAACGGACCGAGCGCGGCACCCAGTCGAGCGAGCGCAACTCGTCGATGATCGCGCCCCGGATCCGGGTCATGGCGAAGGTCTCGAACTTGATCCCGCGCTCGGGCTCGAAGCGCTCGATCGCACCGATCAGGCCCATCAGGCCGTAGGAGATCAGGTCGGCGTCCTCGACATGGGAGGGCAGTCCCGCTCCGAGTCGACCGGCGACGAATTTGACCAGCGGCGAGTAGGCGACCACCAGTCGCTCGCGTGCCCTTTTGTCGCCGTCGTCCTTGTAGCGGCGCCACAGGTCGCGGAGCTCCACCTCTTTTACGCCGGTTTCCATGGAATTCGCTCGATTCTATGGTCGCTGTGGCTTCATTTGGCGTCAGGCGCGCGGATGGGTCGCAGCGTATGCCTCCCGCAGGCGAGCGGCGTCGACACGAGTGTAAACCTGCGTCGTCGAGATCGAGGCGTGGCCGAGCAGCTCCTGGATCGTGCGCAGGTCGGCACCGCCTTCCAGCAGGTGGGTCGCAAAGCTGTGGCGCAGCGAGTGCGGCGAGACACCGGCGGCGAGCGCCGCCTCGCGCACCCAGAGGCCGAGGCGCCGGGTGACGTCGGAGTTGGAGAGACGGCGGCCGCTCTTGGAGAGGAACAGCGCCGCCTCGCGCGGATCGGTTGCTAACGCGTGCCGACCACGCTCCAGGTAGCTTCGCAGCGCTCGCTGGGCGGGCTCGCCCACCGGTAGCAGCCGCTCCTTGGAGCCCTTGCCGAGCACGCGCAGCTGCTCGGTCTCGAAGTCGAACGATCCCCGGTCGAGGTTGACGATCTCCTCGCAGCGCAGGCCGCAGGAGTAGGCCAGCTCGAGCATCGCCCGGTCGCGCTGCTCCAGCGGCGTGCGCGCCGGGATCCGCTCGAGCAGGGTGCGCACCTGCTCGCCACTCAGCACCCGCGGCAGCTTCTCCTCCCGCTTCGGACTGGAGACCAGATCGGCCGGATTCTGCCCGACGCGCTCAGTGCGAACGAGGAAATCAAAGAGGCCACGGATCGCAGCGAGCTTGCGGGCCACCGTCGCCGGCGCGGCCCCGTCCGAGGAGAGCCCGGCGCCGTAACGCCGCACGTCACGGTGGCGAACCTTGCCAGGCTCCAATCCGCACTCGGTCGCCCACTCGACGAACTGACCGAGATCGACCGCATAGGCCCTGCGCGTGCGCTCGGCCATGCTCCGCGCCCGCAGGTCGCGGTCATAGCCGGTCAGCGCCTCGTCCCAAGTCATCGCGATGAGATTCGCCGCGCGGCCCTCTGTGCCTGCGCTCAACCGATGTAAATCGGCGTACCCACTTCGACCAGGTCGTACAGCTCTTCGACGTCGGCGATCGCCATCCGCACGCAGCCATGCGAAGCCGCGGTTCCCAGCGAGGACGTTTCTTCGGTGCCGTGGATGCCGGCGCCTTCGAAGATCCCCATCCAACGCGCCTTGAGCGGATTTGAGGGCCCCGGCGGGATCGACTGCCCGGCGAGCGAGCCGGCCCAATCGGATTCAGGCACGTGCCAGGTGGGTTCGACCTGCTTGTCCTGGATGTGGTAGAGCCCTTCCGGCGTTTCCAGCCCTTCCTGGCCGACGGCGACGGTGTAGGTCTTGGCCAGCTTCAGGTCCTTCCAGAAGCGCAGCGTATAGGTGGCCCGATCGAGCGTGAGGTAGGTCGGGTACTCGGAAGCGACCTCTTCCCCGGTCACCTCCGGCGCCACCGAGTGGGTGCCGGCGGCGATCGTGTGGTCGGCGCTGGCATTGAGGACGGCGGCGTTGAGCTGCCGCGTGAGCAGGTTGTCGCGCAACTTGCGGCCGTGTTCGGCCGGGACCACGACGAGTTCGGCGCCGTCGGCCTCGACGGTGGCGTCCTGCGGTTCCCGGTTCAGCTCGGCGGCGATCTCGCGCACGAAGCGGTTGATCGCCGGCTCGGAGTAGGTGACGTCGGCGGAGACGCTCTCCTCGACGCTGCCGCCGCTGACGTAGCGCACCAGCCTCACCGGCAGGCCACCCGCGCGGCTCTCCTCGAGCGCTTCTTCCACGGCCCGGTCGAGGTCGACGTGCAGCTTCAGCTTCTTCCCCGGCAGCGTCCAGCTCTCCCCGTCGTAGCCGACCCGCAGCGGGTGGCGCAGCGGCCTCAGCAGGTGCCGGTGCACCGCTCGCTTCGCTTCGGCTTCGTTCATTCCACCGACGTCGACGCCGGCGATCGTCACCCCGTCGGCGATCTTGCCGTCCTGCGAGCTGTCGTAGGCGTAGGCGGCGACGACCCCGAGCAGAAGAACAGCCACGCCGACGATGACGGCGATTTTGGCTCCACGGCGCATTCAGGAAATTCTAGGCACACGGATCGGTCGTTCCGACGGATATCTTTCGCGGGTGCGATCGAAGGACCAAGTCCGGGCCGAGGTCTGGAAGGCAATGGACCGGGAGGGGGTCTCCCGCTTCCCCGGAGCCGAGGGCCGTATCCCCAACTTCGCCGGAGCCAAGCTGGCGGCGGAGAAGCTCGCCAGCAACCGCCTCTGGAAGCGAGCGCGGACGATCAAGGCGAACCCCGACTCGCCGCAGACGCACGCCCGTCGCCTGGCGCTGGAGGAAGGCAAGACGGTGATCATGGCGGTGCCGCGACTGCGCGATCTGCATCCCTTCCGCGTGCTCGATCCGAAGCGCCTCTCGAAGGCGGCGAAAAAAGAGGCGGCGACGATCAAGGGAGCGCTCAAGCACGGTCGCGTCGCCGCCGTCGACGACCTGCCCGACATCGACTTCGTCCTCACCGGCTCGGTCGCGGTGAACCTGAGCGGGGCGAGGATCGGCAAGGGCGGCGGCTACAACGACCTCGAGTACGGGATCCTGATCGACGCCGGCAAGATCGACGACCACACGACGATCGCCACCACCGTCCACCCGATCCAGATCCTGCGCCGCCACCTACCGGTGATCTCCCACGACCTTCCGATCGACCTGATCGCGACGCCGCGCGCCGTGATCGAGGTCGAGCGCCAGTACGAGCGCCCGCGCGGCATCCTCTGGGACCACCTGCAGCCTCCACAGATCCGCGAGATACCGATTCTGGAAAGGATGGGCTATGCGTGACTCTCAGGCGGTGATGAGCGGTTCCGTCGTCTTCCCGGCCAGCGATTACGGGAACCCCGATCCCGAGTGGCTGAAGATCGACTGGCGCGAGCACCTGCACCGGGTCGAACTGCCTGGAGCCGAGGTGAACTACGCCGAGATCGGCGAGGGCGAGCCGATCCTCTTCGTCCACGGCCTCGGCGGTTGTTGGCGCAACTGGCTCGAGAACCTCCCTCACTTCGGCCGCACTCACCGCGCGATCGCCCTCGACCTGCCGGGCTTCGGCGACAGCCCGATGCCCTCCTGGCCGATCGACATGCCCGCCTACGGGCGCCTCATCCACGACTTCTGCGAGAAGCTCGGCATTGACCGGGTGGCGGCGCTGGTAGGCAACTCGATGGGCGGGTTCGTCTGCACCGAGGCGACGATCGAGCGGCCGGACCGCTTCGAGAAGCTGGTCCTGGTCTCCGCCGCGGGGATCAGCTTCGCCGAGGCCGAGGGCCGCCGCCTGGAAGCCGCGGTGAGCATGTTCGAAGCCACCGTTCCTCACATGGCGGGCCCGCGCCGCACCTGGCTGAACCGGTCGCGCGGACGGCAGCTCGCCTTCGGGCGGGTCTTCCACTACCCGAATCGCGTACGTCCCGAGCTGCTTCAGGAGCAGATGGAGCCGGGCATCAGGGCGCCGGGCTTTGCCGACGCGATCCGCGGCATCGGCGGCTACGACACCCGCCACCGCCTCACCGAGATCGAGATTCCGACGCTCGTCGTCTGGGGGCTCAACGATCACGTCGTCCCGGTCGAGGCGGCGATTGGCTACCACCGCCTGATCCCGGAATCGCGCCTGGAGCTATTCGAGCGCACCGGCCACGTGCCACAGATGGAGCGCCCAGCGAGGTTTAACTCCCTCCTCGACGACTTCGTCGCCGGGGTGACCGTTCCTTAAGTAACCGCACCCTCCGCGGCCGAGCTCACAGTCGCCGCGTACTTGGCCATCACGCCCCGCTCGAAGAGCGGGGGCGGGGGCTCGTACTCCGCCACCCGCTTGGCGATCTCCTCGTCGGAGAGCGCCACGTCGAGGCGGCGAGCGTCGACATCGAAACTAACCTCATCACCCTCGCGAATCGCCGCAATCGGGCCGCCCTTGGCCGCCTCGGGGGCGACGTGGCCGGCCATCAGCCCGCGGGTGGCACCGGAGAAGCGCCCGTCGGTGAGCAGCGCCACCTCCTCGCCGAGGCCCTCGCCGACGATCGCCGCGGTCACCTGCAGCATCTCGCGCATGCCCGGCCCCCCGGCGGGGCCCTCGTTGCGGATGACGACGATGTCGCCAGGGCGGATCGCTTGCTCCTTGACCGCGCGAAAGCACTCCTCTTCGGACCCGAAGACCCGCGCCGGGCCGACCTGCTTGCGGCGCTCGGTGCCGGCGAGCTTGACCACAGCACCCTCCGGGGCGAGGTTGCCGCGCAGGATCGCGAGGCCGCCTTCGGACTTGAGCGGGTCAGAGAGCGGCCGCACGACTTCCTGGCCCTCGGCCTCGCTCGCCGCCGCGGCCTCTTCGCCGATCGTCCGCCCGCTGACGGTGATCTCGTCGCCGTGCAGGATCCCCGCCTCGGCGAGGCGGTTGAGGATCAACGGCACACCGCCCGCCGCGTAGAGGTCGGTGGCGACGAATCGTCCGCCCGGCTTGAGGTCGGCGAGCAGCGGAGTCGCGCGCGAGATCCGCTCGAAGTCATCGATGCTCAGCTCGATCCCGGCGTCCTTGGCGACGGCCAGCAGGTGCAGCACGACGTTGGTCGAGCCACCCGAGGCGCAGGCGCAGGCGATCGCGTTCTCCAGCGACTCCCGGGTGATCACCCGGCTCGGCCGCAGGTCCTCGCTCAGCACCCGCAGCGCCAGCTCGCCGATCTTCTCGGCGACGGTGCCCTTGTCGTCGTCTTCGGCAGGCACCATCGCCGAGCCCCCGGGGCTGATCCCGAGCGCCTCGAAGGCGCAGGCCATCGTGTTGGCCGTGAACTGACCGCCGCAGGCGCCGGCGCCGGGGCTGGCGACATCCTCCAGCTCGCGCAGTTCCTCGTCGCTCATGTCACCCGCCGCGTGGGCGCCGATCGCCTCGAAGACGTCGAGGATGGTGACGTCGCGGCCGTGCCAACGGCCCGGCGCGATCGAGCCGCCGTAGAGCATCAGCGAGGGGATGTCGAGCCGGGCCAGCGCCATCACGCACCCCGGCAGGGTCTTGTCGCAGGCCGAGAGCGCGACGATGGCGTCGAATTGGTAGCCGCGCGCAGTCAGCTCGATCGAGTCGGCGATCACCTCGCGGCTGATCAGCGAGGCCTTCATCCCCTGCGTCCCCATCGTGACGCCATCGGAGATCGCGATGGTGTTGAACTCCATCGGCGTGCCCCCGGCGGCACGCACACCCTCTTTGACGTGCTCGGCGAGGCCACGCAAGTGGAAGTTGCAGGGCATCGCCTCGATCCAGGTGTTGGCGATGCCGATCGTCGGGCGGCTGAGCGCCTCGTCGTCGAAGCCGATGCCCTTCATGTAGGCACGGGCGTGGGCGCGCTCGGGACCGTCGAAGACGACGCTAGAGCGCGGGCGCGGCAGCTTGGTCGAGGTGGAGCCGTTCGTGCTCACGGCTGAAATGTACCCGCCATGCCCAGCACGTCGACCGGCCCGGCACCTGCCCCGAGCCCCCGGAGTCCCCCGAGCACCGCCTGCGCAGCGACGCCCCGCGCTTCACGAGCTGCTTCCAGCGGCGTGAAACCGCGAGCGAGAAAGGCCGCCACGGCCGCGGAGTGCGTACAGCCCGACCCGTGCGACGCGCCGTCGGGGTGGCGGTCGCCCGGAATCGCCTCCGCCCTCGAACCGTCGAAGTAGAGGTCCACGACCTCCTCGCTGTGGCCTCCCGTAACCACGACCGCCTCCGGGCCGAGAGCGAGCACCTCGCGGGCGAGGTCCTCCTGCGAATCGCGGTGCCCTGCACCGGTCAACGCCCGCGCCTCTGGGATGTTCGGCGTGACCACGGTTGCAAGTGGCAGCAGCCGCTCGACCAGCGCCGTGCGCGCCTCGTCGTCGAGCAGGACCGCGCCACTCTCGGCGACCATCACCGGGTCGACGACCACCGGCACGTCGCCGACCAGATCGAGCGCCTCGACCACGGCGTCGACGGTCTCCGCCGTGCCGAGCATGCCGATCTTGACCGCGTCGACGCCGATGTCATCGGCGACGGCCCGAACCTGGGCGACGATCATCTCCGGGGCGACGGCCTCGACCGCGCTGACGCTGACCGTGTTCTGGGCGGTTATCGCAGTGATCGCGGTCATGCCGTGCACAGCGCAGCAGGCGAAGGCCTTGAGGTCGGCCTGGATGCCGGCACCGGCTCCGGAATCCGAACCGGCGATCGAAAGGGCAGTTGGAACGCGTTTCGTGTTCATCGGGCCTCCCAGCCTAGATGTCGGATGGTGGTTGCAAGGTCGTGCGCGTGTAGGCGCCAACGAGAGAGCAGCTGATGTAGCCGAGCGCCTCCAGGTCGGCCAGCGCCGCGGCGGCGTCGGCGCCGGAAAGCTGGAGGCCGGCAGCGACCGCGTCACAGGTCTCTGCCCCCAGCTCCAATGCCTCGAGCACGGCCTCCTGGGCCGAGTCCAGGCGCGGGCCGGAGCGCTCGATCTGGCGCGCCCCGGGCCCGAGCATCGCGTCGAGCACGTCCTGCGCGTCACGGACCAGACAGGCGCCGCCGGCGAGGAGGCTGTTGGGAGCCGCGGAGAGCCGCGAGCCGACGGGCCCGGGCACCGCGCCGAGGTCCCGGCCGAGATCGGCTGCGAGATCGGCGGTGATCAACGAGCCCGAGCGTTCCGCCGCCTCGACCACCACCGTCATCCCGGAGAGCGCAGCCATGATCCGGTTGCGGGCGGGAAAGGTCCAGCGCCAGGCGCCGCTGCCGGGCGGCAGCTCGGAGAGGATCAGACCCGTCTCCCCGATGCGCTGCCAGAGCGAACGATGTGCGGCCGGGTAGGCGACATCAGCGCCGCAACCGAGAACCGCGACGGTCAGCCCGGCGTCGATCGCACCCCGATGTGCGCACGCGTCGATGCCGAAGGCGAGGCCGCTGACCACGATCAATCCCGCCGCCGCCAGCTCGCGACCAAGCTCACGCGCTACCTGACGGCCGTAGGTACTGGCCCGCCTCGCTCCGACCACGGTCACCGCCCCATCGGGAGTCAGTCGGGGGAGCAGGCCGGGATCGCCCCTGCCGATCAGCGCCCTCGGGGCGTCGGGGGCATCGTGAAGCCCGGTCGGGTAGAGCGGATCGTGGCGGCAGCAGGCCCAGCATTCCGCTTCCTCCAGCTCACCCCGCAGCAGGCTCTCCGGCACCGCGGCGACCTGCCCAAGGACTTGCGCGGCCACCCGCGGTGCCACCGCCTCCGCCAGATCCTCGTTGCAGAGTCGAAGCAGTTCGGGCGAGCGCTTGCCCGGTGCCCCGGTTGCGATCTTCTCGATGTACGGGGCCAGGTGGGCGAGCAGCTTGGCGCGGCGCAGGCACTCAAAGCAGGCTCCTGGGTTGAATTGGCTAATCACGGTCTCTCCTCCTCAGTTGCAGTGCCTGGGCGATCTGGTCGCGCCCGACAGAGTCGGCGCCCGCCAGATCGGCGATCGTTTGCGCCAGCCGCAGCACCCGGTCGTGGGCGCGACCGCTAAGCCGGCGACGCGAGTAGGACTCGGCGAGGAGCGCCGCCGCCGACTCCTCCAGCACGGAGTCACGCGCCTCTGCCGGCGTCATCTCGGCGTTGCAGTGCCCAGGACCGAGACGACTTTCCTGACGCTGGCGAGCCTCGGCGACCCGCTCCCGCACCGCGGCCGAGGGCTCGCCGGGCGGCCCACCGATCTCCACCGCGCTCGGCTGGCGAATAGCGACGAGGATGTCGAGCCGGTCGGCGAGGGCGCCACTGAGGCGGCCCTGGTACCGGCGCACGGCAAGCGGTGCGCAGATGCACTCAGGATCGGCCTCGCCGCGTCCGCATGGACACGGGTTCGAGGCGGCGACGAGCATGAAGCGACACGGCAGGCGACGGTTGCTGCCGGCACGGGAGATCCTCACCCAACCGCTCTCCAGCGGGGCGCGCAAGGCCTCCAGCGTGTCGCGACGGAACTCGCATAGCTCGTCGAGGAAGAGGACACCGCGATGGGCAAGCGTCGCGTCACCGGGCCCGGGCGGGTTGCCTCCGCCGACGATCCCGGCAGGGCTCACGGTGTGATGAGGCGCCCGAAACGGGCGCCCACCGCCGAAGCCATCGCCGAGACGGCCGCGGGCGCTGGCGATCCGTGCAACTTCGAGGGCCTCCTCGGCCCCGAGCGGCGGCAGGATCGAGGGGAGCCGGCTGGCCGCAAGTGACTTTCCAGCACCCGGCGGACCGACCATCAGCAGGCTGTGGCCGCCGGCGGCGGCTACCTCGAGCGCGTAGCGAAGATGTGGCTGGCCGCGCAGATCGGCGAGGTCGGGGGCGTCGCCAAGCGGCGCCGACCGCAGCGGCAGCGCTACCGGACGCTCGGGCACCCACTCCCCCGCCGCCAGCCCCTGCACCTGGCCGAGGTGATCGAGCGGGATGACGTCCAGTTCCCCGACCAGTGCCGCCTCCGCCCCGTTATCGGCCGGCACTATCACCGCCTCGGCGCCCTGTTCACGCGCCGCCTCGGCGATCGCCAGCACGCCCGGGATCGGCCGCACCGATCCGTCCAGTGCCAGCTCGCCGGCCATTACCAGCCGCGACAGCCGCTCCCACTCCAACTGCCCGGACGCGACCAGGAGTGCCACCGCGAGCGGCAGATCCAGCCCCGGGCCCGCCTTGCGCAGGCTCGCCGGCGCGAGGTTGGCGACGATCCGCCGCAGCGGGAACTCGAAGCCGCAGTTGGCGAGCGCGGCACGAACGCGCTCGCGCGCCTCCCTGACCGCCGTATCCGGCAGGCCGACGACGGAAAAGGCCGGCAGGCCGCGGTGTACGTCGACCTCGACCCGGACGGGCCTGGCGGCGATGCCATCGAGGGTGAATGTCCGCGCCGTGGCGAGCATGGGGCCACGCTGGCGGGTCGAGACGCGCGGGTGTTGCGCAGCTTCAAAATCTTCTGGGCCAACTGTGTGACGGAAGGCATGAGGTCGGCCGCTGCCCTAGCTTCGCCGTATGACCAAGACGCGGCAACGGCTCGGCAGGGCGGCGGAGGACCTGGTCGCGGACCGGCTCGCCAGCGCGGGTTGGGAGCTCGTCGGGCGCAACGTTCGCTCGCGCCACGGCGAGCTCGATCTCATCGCCCTCGACGGTCGCAGCCTGGTCTTCGTCGAGGTCAAGGCGGGGCGCGCCGGCTCGGCCTTCGGCCCGGAGCGACCGGTTCTCTCGGTCGACTTCCGAAAGCAGCGCCGCATCCGCCGCCTCGCCACCGCCTGGATGAGCGAGCGGCGCGACCTACCGCGCTACGACGAGATCCGCTTCGACGCCGTCGGCGTCACCTACGACCACGCCGGTCGCGTCATCGACTACGAGCACATCGAAGGCGCGTTCTAGCCGGCGAGCTCCAGCTGAGCGTAGGCAACGCTTTGGAACGAACGCCGATGCAGCGGCGAGATGCCGATGCGCTCGATCGCGGCGCGGTGCTCGGGGGTCGAGTAGCCGACGTGCTCCTCGAAGCCCCAGCCGGGATGCTCGCCGGCGGCGCCGTGCATGTAGCGGTCTCGGGTGACCTTGGCGATCACCGAGGCGGCGGCTATCGCCGCGCTCGTCCCGTCGCCCTCGATCACCGCGCGGTGCGGGACCGCGCACTCGCGCAAGGAGAAGCCGTCGACCAGGCAGGTGGTCTCCTCGTTCGGCGCCAGCCGTTCCAGCGCGCAGGCGAGGGCTTCGATGTTGGTCACGTGCAGGCCCCGGTCGTCGATCCCGCGAGCGCAGCGGACCACGACGCTGACCCGGCTCGCCGCCCGCAGCACCGCCGGGTACAGCTCTTCGCGCCACTCGGGCTTCATCTGCTTGGAGTCGTGCAGGCCGGCGAGCGCGCGCCGGTCGGCGTGCGAGAGGGTCTCGTAGTCGATCAGAACCGCCGCGGCGACCAAGGGACCGGCGAGGCAGCCCCGCCCCGCCTCGTCGGCGCCGGCCACCATGCGACTGCCGAGCCCCCGGTCGAAGGCGAAGAGGCGACGCGAGCGAGCGAGGCGGCGCTTGTGCGCCTTAGAAGATCCCGATGCGGTCCGGCGGCCAGTAGGTGGCAAAGGCCTTGCCGATGATCCAGTCTCGGGGGACGGGCCCCCAGAAGCGGCTGTCGTCGCTTGCCCCACGGTTGTCGCCCATCATGAAGTAGGAGTCGGGTGGAATGGTGATCGGTTTGGGCAAATTGCAGGCCCCGCTGGTGCCGCAGGGCACCGTGTAGGGCTCGTCGGTCTTTGCCACGCCGTTGACGACCGGGTGGCCGTTGCGGACGGCCAGCGTGTCGCCGGGACCGGCGACGATCCGCTTGATGAAGTTCTGATCAGACCGTTCGGGGGTCGACGTCGCACAGGCTTCCAGTGGCCCGTGGGGTTTCCCGCACTCGGTGCCGTTATCGGCCCCGCGAGGTGGGTGGAAGACGACGATGTCGCCGATTCCCGGATCGGTGAGGTGGTAGAGGAAGCGGTTGACGAGGACGCGCTGGCCGACGTCGAGGGTGGGCTCCATCGATTCCGAGGGAATCTGGTACGGCTTGATCAGCCAAGCCTGGATTGCCAGCGCCAGGCCGAGCGCCAGGGCGACGATTACGACCAGCTCGACCAGCCCGCCGGCACGACTCTGCGGCTTGGGGATGCGCGGGTTCAGCCTTTGTCGTCGCCGGAGTCGCCGGACTCCTCGGCAGCCGCCTCCGGCTCGGCATCGGTCTCCGACTCGTCGGACTCCTCAGCTTCCGTCGCAGACGCGTCGTCCGACGGCGGCTCCTCAGACGCCTCACTCGCAGGCTGTTGCTCAGCCGCCTCTGCCGCGGGTGGCGTGGATGAGGGGTCCTCGCCCGCAGCTTGCGAGGACGAGGACTCCTCGTCCGCGACAGGACCCGCGGCCTGAGGCGCCTCGTCCTCAGCCTGCGAGACGCCCTCTGCATCAACCGCCGCCGGCGCGGGCGTCGAGATCAGCTCCTCGTCGATCCCCCAGCGCCGCTCGGCGACCCGCGCCGCCTTGCCAATCCGGCCCCGCAGGTAATAGAGCTTTGCCCGGCGCACGTCGCCGCGTGCCGCGATCTCCAGTTTCTCGATCTTCGGCGAGTGCAGCGGGAAGGTCCGCTCGACGCCGACGCCGAACGACTGCTTGCGAACCGTGAAGGTCTCGCGCACGCCGGAGCCCTGCCGCTTGAGCACAATCCCCTCAAAGACCTGGGTGCGGCGGCGGTTGCCCTCGACCACCTGGAAGTGAACGCGCACGCGGTCGCCAGAGGCAAAGGACGGCAGTCCTTGCCTCCGCTGGCGGCGCTCGATGCTGTCGATGACGGAGCTCATTGGCGAGAAAAAACCGCCGGAGCCGGATTCGGGCGCCGCGCGGTGGCGGAATCGTACCTACTCGGGATCTTTTTCGAACTGCTCGGCCCGTGCCCTGCTCTGCGCAACCCGCCACTCGCGCACGCGCTCATGGTCGCCGGAGACCAGCACCTCCGGCACCCCCCAGCCCCGATACGAAGGCGGGCGGGTGTAATGCGGGTACTCCGGCGCTCCCTCGAGCACCCGGCTGAACGACTCCTCGACAGCGCTTCGCGCGTCCCCGAGCGCGCCCGGCAGCTTGCGCATCAGCACGTCAGCGACCACCATCGCCGGCAGCTCCCCCCCGGCCAGCACGTAGCGCCCAATCGAGATCTCGTCGTCGGCCAGATGCTCGTGCACCCGCTCGTCGAACCCCTCGTAGCGTCCGCAGAGCAGGGTGACGTGGTGCTCCTGGGTCAGCTCGTCGGCGAACTCGTCGTCGAGCAGCCGCCCCGTCGGCGAGAGCAGGACGACTCGCGGGTTCTCCCCGTTCGCGTAGGCAGCCTGCAGCGCCGCATCGACCACGTCCACCCGCAACACCATCCCTGCCCCGCCTCCGTAAGGCGCGTCGTCGACCTGGCCGGCACCCAGTGGCGTCGTGTCGCGGTAGTTGAAGAACCGCAGCTCGTTCCCTTCGGCGAGGGCGTTCTGCACCGACCGCTGGCCCTGGAACCAGTCGAAGGCTTCAGGGAAAAGGGTGAAGACGTCGAGCCGCAAGCGCTCAGTCAAGGATGTCGACGATCACGCGTCGGTCCATGCGCACCGCGGCGGCCTTGGCGACCGTGCGAATCGCGTTGGCCACCCGACCGCCTTTGCCGATCACACGCCCGAGGTCCTCGTCGGCGACGCTGATCTCGTAGATCAGATCGCCGTCCTCTTCCAGCTCCTCAACCTCGACGGCGTCGGGGTCCTCGACCAGCGCCCTGACGAGGAACTCCAGTAGCTCGGTCACCGAGGCCTCTAACTGCCCGAGGCGGCGATGCCCTTGGTGCGCAGCAGCGTGGCCACGGTCTCCGAGGGCTGTGCCCCGTGCTTAAGCCAGTGGCGAGCGCGCTCCTCGTCGAACTCGATCGTCGAGGGCTCGGTCTGCGGGTTGTACTGACCGATCGTCTCGATCGTCCGCCCGTCGCGCGGCGAGCGTTTGTCGGCGACGACGATCCGCCAGATCGGGTTCTTCTTCGAACCCACCCTTCTAAGTCTGATTCGCACAGCCATTGGGCCGGGCAGGTTAGCGCCTGCGGTACTTCGGGCGCGGAGCGGCGCCGCTCATTTGCATCAATTGCTGTGGATCGGGGGTCTTGCCGGACATCATCTGCCGCATCATCTTGCGCATCTGGTCGAACTGCTTGACGAGCTGGTTGACCTGCTGGATCTTGGTGCCGGAGCCGTCGGCGATCCGTTTGCGCCGCGAGCCCTTGATGATCGCCGGGTTGGCGCGCTCCAGCGGCGTCATCGAGAGGATGATCGCCTCGACCCGGTCGAGCTCGCCCTCGTCCACGTCGGCGTTCTTCAGCTGCTTCATCGCCCCCATGCCAGGGAGCATCCCGATCAGACCGCTGAGCGGGCCCATTTTGCGCACCTGTTTCATCTGCTGGAGGAAGTCCTCGAGGGTGAAGCGATCGTCTTCAAGTTTGCGCTGTAGATCCTCGGCTTGCTGCTCGTCGACCTGCTTCTCGGCTTTCTCGATGAAGCTGAGCACGTCGCCCATGCCGAGGATCCGCGAGGCCATCCGGTCGGGGTGGAAGCGCTCAAACGCCTCCAGCTTCTCGCCGGTCGAGGCGAAGAGGATCGGCTTGCCGGTCACCGCCTTAACCGAGAGCGCAGCGCCGCCGCGGGCGTCGCCGTCGAGCTTGGTCATCACCACCCCGTCGAACTCGGCCGCCTCGGCGAACAATTCGGCCACCCCGACCGCGTCCTGACCGGTCATCGCGTCGACGACCAGGAGCACGTCGTGCGGCTTGGTCCGCTTGCGGATCTTGGCCAGCTCGGCCATCAGGCCCTCGTCGATGTGCAGACGACCGGCGGTGTCGACGATCAGCACGTCGCGCTCCTCGGCGCGGGCGCGATCGAGCGCCCAGGCGGCGATCTCGACCGGATCGGCGTCCGTCCCCTGCTCGTAGACGTGGGCACCGGCACGCTCGCCGACGGTGACGAGCTGATCGACCGCCGCCGGCCGGTAGACGTCGCAGGCGGCGAGAGCCACATCTTTGCCCGACTCGCCGAGGTGGCGGGCGAGCTTGGCGCAGGCGGTCGTCTTGCCCGAGCCCTGCAGGCCGGCCATCAGGATCACCGTGGGGCCGTTCGAGGCAAAGGCGAGGTCGCGGCCGGCGCCGCCCATCAGCCCGGTCAACTCCTCGTTGACGATCTTCACCACCTGCTGGCCCGGGTCCAGGCTCTCCAGGACCTCGGCGCCGAGGCAGCGCTCCTTCAGCGTCTTGGTGAAGGATTTGACGACCTTGAAGTTGACATCGGCCTCGAGCAGGGCGAGGCGGATCTCCCGCATCGCCGCGTCGACGTCGCCCTCGTTCAGCTTGCCGCGCGAGCGAACCTCGGAAAGGGTGGCCTGGAGGCGGTCTGAGAGCTGGTCGAACACTCCCCCAGCTTACGAATCTGCATTTGTGCACGCCATGGCGGCCTAAATGCAGATTCGTGCGCTACTCGGCGAGGAGGGCCTGGGCGAAGTCGGTTGGGTCGAAGGGGCGCAGGTCCTCGAGCGACTCGCCGGTGCCGATCAGCTTCACCGGGATGCCCAGATCGTTGGCGATCGCCAGCACGATGCCGCCCTTGGCCGTGCCGTCGAGCTTGGTCAGAACGACGCCGTCGACGGCGACGGCCTCGGTAAAGAGCTGCGCCTGGCGCAGACCGTTCTGGCCGGTCGTCGCGTCGATCGAGATCAGCGTCTCGTGCGGGGCATCGGGCATCTGCTTGGCGATCACCCGGCGCACCTTGGCCAGCTCGTCCATCAGGTTGCTCTGCGTGTGTAGACGGCCGGCGGTGTCGACGATCACCACGTCGGCGCCGCGCGCGCGGGCGGCAGCGATCGCATCGAAGGCGACGGCTCCGGGATCGCCGCCCGGCTCCGAGCGGACCAGCTCAGCGCCGGCCCGCTGCGCCCACTCGGCCAACTGCTCGGCAGCGGCAGCACGGTAGGTGTCGGCCGCCGCCAGGACGACGGAGAGGTCGAATTCCTTCGAGAGGTGCCAGGCGATCTTGCCGATCGTCGTCGTCTTGCCGGTGCCGTTTACGCCGACCATCAGCAGGACCGCCGGCTCACCGCTGAGGTCGATCGGCGCTCGGCCGTTGGAGGCCACCTCGGCGAGAATCTCGATCAGACGGTCGCGCACCGCCTCGCCGTCGGGCGATACGGCGCCGCTCTCGACTTCCCGCTCGAGCCGCTCGACGACCTCTGCCGTGGTCGGCGCGCCGGCGTCAGCGAGGATCAGCGCCTCCTCGAGCCGCTCCCAGGTCTCCTCGTCGATACGGTCAAAAAGGCTGGCCGAGATCTCCTCGACCAGTGCCTGGCGACTTTTGGAGAGGCTCTGGCGCAGGCGCCGGAAGACGCCACGCCGTCGTTCCTCGCTTTCGGGCTCGGTGCCGACAGGCGCCATGTCGCGCTCGCCGAGATCGAAGATCTCCTGCCAGGACGTGGGCATCGCGGATTACGCAGCGGCTGCGGAGTCGCCGTGGGCCGAGGCCTCGCCCGGAGGCGTCTGGCCGAGTACGCCGGGGGCCTTCTCGCTCCGCTCCACCCCAACGCCGGCGAAGGGCGGTGGGCTCGACAGCTCGCCCTCCTCCTGGTGCTCCTCCGCTTCACGTGGCAAGCGGCGGGAGACGACCTTGGTCACTCCGTCGCCCCCCATGGTGACGCCGTAGAGCACGTCGGCAGCGTCCATCGTCCGTTTCTGGTGGGTGACGATGACGAACTGCGCGCGGTCCGAGAATCGCCGGATCAGCTGCAGGAAGCGATCGATGTTGGCGTCGTCGAGGGCGGCCTCGACCTCGTCGAGGATGTAGAAGGGGCAGGGACGGGCGAGGAAGACGGCAAAGACGAAGGCGAGCGCCACCAGCGACTTCTCCCCGCCGGAGAGCAGCGAGAGCTTGCGGGTCGACTTGCCGGCCGGGGTGACCTCGATCTCGACGCCGAGCACCTCCCGCTCCTCTTCCTCGGCCTCCTCGTCCTCTCCCCCCTCGGGCTCGGGCTCGGCCTCCTCGGCGTCACGCACGGGCTGCAGGCTGACCCTGCGCAGACGGCCCCGTCCTCCGGGGAAGAGGTGCTCGACCATCTCCTCGAAGTTCTTCGCAGTCGCCTCGAAGGTCTGCTCGAAGGCGCGCTCGATCTCGCGGTCGATGTCACGGATCAACGCCTCCAGCTCGTGCATGCCGCGCTCCGTGTCCTCACGCTGAGTCTGCAGCGCTTCGACGTGCTCGCGAGCCTCCTCGTATTCCTGCTCGGCCAGCGGGTTGACCGGACCGATCTGAGCGCGCCGGCGCTCCAAGCGCTGCAACCGCCGGTCTATCTCCTCCCGCCCCTCCTCGCTCAAGGGCTCCTCCGCCGGCCCGACCTCCTCGCCCAATCGCTCGGCGATCGACGCCAACTCTTTTGCCGCCTCGGCGCGGCGGTCGCCGAGATGCGCAGCCTCCACCTGCGCCTCGGTCAGCTCGTCCGAGGCAGCTTTCATCTCGACCTGCAGCTCGGACTCCTGCCGCGAGCACTCGCGCATCTCCTCGGCTATCGCGTCGCCGTCGCCCTCCTCGCCTACCACCTTCGCTTCGATCCGCTCGACCCGGGCGCGGATCGCGGCCTCGGCCGCAGAAACCGCAGCCGCAGCCGAGCGCACGTCGTCGAGCAGTTCCTCACCGGCGGCGACGCGAGCGCGCAGCGCCTCGCGGTGGCGCTCGCCGAGCAGCCCCTCGGCGCGGCGGGCATGGCGTGCCGCGCGCTCGGCACCCGCCTGAATCTCACCCAGCGCCGCCTCCCGCTCCGAC
>JBAREU010000269.1:0-1774 GCA_049796515.1 Solirubrobacterales bacterium | reverse complement strand
GCCGCCGCGATCGCTCCAGCGCCCTCGTCGCCCTCGCCGACGGCCGCTACGCGCTGGTGACGGAAAGCGTGGTCGCGATCGGAGGACGCCAGGCCCTCTCGCGCTGGTGCGAGCGTCGAGCGCAGCGCAGCGGCGACGACCCCCCCGAGCGCGCCTGGTGGCAGGAGGTCATTGGCGCCTTGATCGCAAGGGGTTAAGCGGCGCCGGCCGCAGCGGCAATGTCGGCGTATGCCGCTGCGGGGTCCTCTGCCCCAAAGACCGCTGAGCCAGCGACAAATAGTGAGGCGCCTGCTTCCGCCGTCGGCTTGGCCGTAGTCGCGTCAACGCCGCCGTCGACCTCGATCGTCGCGTCGCCCAACATCGAGGCCAGGCGCGAGACCTTGTCGATCGACCCCTCGATGAAGGCCTGTCCGCCCCAGCCCGGGTTGACGGTCATGCAGAGGGCGATGTCGGCGTGCCCGCGCAGCTCGGCCAGTCCGTCAACCGGCGTGCCCGGGTTGAGCGCGACCCCGGCCAGGCAGCCGAGCTCGCGGATCGCCGCCAGGGTGCGGTTGGCGTGCGGGGTCGCCTCCTCATGGAAGGTGATCGAGTCGGCACCGGCAGCGGCGAAGGCCTCGATGTGGCGCTCCGGCGCCTCGATCATCAGGTGGACGTCGACTGCGCCCCCGGCGGCGTGCACCTGGTCGGCGATCGACGCCGCGACCAGCGGACCGATCGTGATCGGCGGGACGAAATGGCCGTCCATCACGTCGACGTGGATCACCCGCGCCCCCGCCGCCATCACCTCGTCGACCTGCGAGCCGAGCCGCCCGAAGTCGGCCGAGAGGATCGACGGGGCCACCCGCCGCTCCTCCAAGAGCTTCACCATCCGGTCAGACATGGACAAGCCTTCCCCAGGGCGGTTTGCAGCGTCCTGGGGTCAAATCGGCCTCAGCATCGAATCGCCGCAGGTTTGACAGGTCATGTCCTCGGTGGTGCTCATTCGGGCGATCGTCTGGTGCTCGCCGCAGTTGGGGCACTGCGAGACCAGCTCGAAGCGGCGCAGACAGTACACGCAGCGGAAGCGTCCCGGCAGCTGGGACGGCCGCAGCCAGGGCTCACTGCAGCTCGGGCATTTCGCTCGCTTCAACATCGGCGTCAATCATCCCTTCTCAAGCGGCAGATGAAGAAACCCGTCGTGCGGTCGCGGTCCGGGCGAAGCTGCAGGCAGCGGGAATCGTGGGGCGAGGAGAAGCCCGGCGCGAGGGCGCCGAGGTCGTCGACCGAGCACGGCGGCAGCTCTCCACTGGCCGCCTGCCCCTCGAGTGCGGCGACCCGCTCCTCGCCCTCCCGACGGGAGATCGTGCAGGTCGAGTAGACCAGGGTGCCGCCCGGCCGCAGCGCCTTTAGGCCCCGAGCCAGGATCCTTCCCTGCAGCTCGGCCATGCGCTCCACCCCGCGTGGCGACTTGCGCCAGCGGGCGTCCGGACGCGAGGCGAGGGCGCCGAGGTCGGAGCAGGGCGGATCGGCGAGCACGCGGTCGAAGTGGGGCGTTATTCCGGCGGCCTCGGCATCGGCCTCGATCACGGTGACGCTGCGCAGGTCGAGACGGCGCGCCTGCTCGGCGACTTCCGCCGCGCGGGTGGTGTCCTTCTCGACCGAGATGACCTCGCCGCGGTCACCCATGCGGGCGGCGATCTGGCCGGTCTTGATCCCGGGGCCGGCGCAGAGGTCGAGCACGTGCTCACCCGACTGGGGATCGAGGACCTCGACCACGGCGGCGGAGCCGCGGCTC
>JBAREU010000268.1:0-3564 GCA_049796515.1 Solirubrobacterales bacterium | reverse complement strand
AGCTCCCCCTCGGCGGCCTCGGCGCGAGTGCGCTGCGCCTCTACCTCGCCCCCCAGCTGGGCCCGCAGCTCATCGAGCTGCCGCTGCCGGAAGCCGTGCAGGTCGGCGATCTGGCTGTCGTGCCAGCGGCGCTGCTCCTTGAGCCGTTCGTCCAGCCCCACGGTGGCGAAGCGGTCGAAGGCAAGCAGGCACTCCCACAGGTCGCGCCGCTCGCGCGCGCTCAGCTCGGCATCGGCAAAGAACTCGTCGATCAGGTGCTTGCGCTGGCGGGAGATCATCGCTGGATCGGAAGTGAGCTCTTTCAGTCGCCCGCCGGATTCGGTCCGGTAGTAGAAGAGCGGCTGCGGGAGAACCTCGACCTCGAGGCCGCGCAGCGTCATCTTGACCAACGTCTCCCAGTCCTCGTGGGGGGACCAGCGATGCCCCTCGAAGCCCCCGACGGAGCGCAGCACCTCCGCCCGAAACATGGCGCAGGTGTCGCCGTAGACGTTCTCCAGGCAGGAGGAGAGGCGCGGCCCGCCAGTTGGCGAGTAACGGAAAACGAAGTTGCCAGCCTCGATGTCAGCGTCATCGATGAAGGCCAGGTTGTGGCAGGTGGTGGCGGCCCGCGACGGGTTGCGCTCCATCGCCTCGAGGAGGCGCTCGATCATCCGCGGGGTCGCGATGTTGTCGGAATCGAAAGGCAAGAAGTAGGTGCAAGCCGACTGCTCAAGGACACGATTGCGCGCAGCGCCCGGCCCCGAGTTCTCCTGCCGGACAAAGGTCCAGTCCGGGTAGAGGGCCTCCTGCTCGTCGAACACGCGACGCGCCGCCTCCGAGGTCGAACCGTCGTCGACAACGACCACTTCGTCGGCCGGGCGAGTCTGGGCGGCAAGCGAGGCAAGGGCACCGGGGAGGAACCGATCGTGGTTGTAGTGAGAGACGGCAAGCGCCACCGTCGCCGGCGCGGAAGCCCGCGGGCGAGACAGTGGGCGGCGCGTCAGGCACTCGCGGTAGGCAGCCTCCACCCTGTCGTTCCAGCGGTCGGGATCGCAGGCCGCCGCTACCTCAGCGCCAAGCGCAGCTTCCTCCTCACCGACAGCGCCCAAGCGCCGGGCCAACGCCTCCCGCAACCCGGCAGCGGTGGGCTCGAAGAGCCAGCGGTCGCGGCCGTCGGGGTGATCGACGACCTCCGGCACTCCGCCCACCCGGGCGGCGAGGAAGGGAATGCGATTGACGACGCACTCGGCAACGGTGAAGCCGAAGGTCTCGCTGAGCGAGGGTATGACGGGAAGCCGGCCGTCGCGGCTCAGCTCGGCCAACGCTTCCTCGCGATCCAGCTCAGTCTCGATGCGGTGGGGACGATCGCCGAGGCGCTCCGCGATCATCTCGCTGGCGTCCGTGCCCTCGATTGACGTGTCCTTGCCGAGAAAGAGCACCGGCATGTCCGGGTCGACCGCGTCAAGGGCGTCGAGGAAGAGGTGCAGGCCCTTGCGACGTTCAAGTCGACCGAAGAAGACGAGCTCGCGAATGTCGGCCACCGGGGTCGCCAGCCCGGGCTCGGGGTCGGGATATGGATAAGCCACAACAGCATCGTCGTGCACCTTCCAGTCCAAACCACGCGAGTACTCGAGCATGTAGTTCGATGGGCTGAGTTGCACGTCTGCGTGCTCGAACGCGTACTGCTCGCAGAATTCCACCTTCAGGTCGCGCGGAGCCGGGCGCAACTGCAGGTTGCCTTCGCGCTGCCACTGCGTGGTGCTGTGCAGCTTCACCGCCAGCGGCAGGTCGAGCAGGGCATCGCCGGCGGCCTTCGCCTGGATCGGCCTCAGCCCCAGCGCGCGCCAATCCGGGAACTCCGCGAGGTCGAACCGGTGCTCTTCGTGCAGCACTTCCAGCGCCGCCAGGACGTTCTCGCTGAGGACCAGCGTGTCGGCGTCACCGCCGTAGTGGGGAATTCCCGCTCCCGGCGAGGGCGGCAGCTCGTCAAGGCAATCGAAGCCAATGCCTTCGTCCGCCAGCGCCGCCACCGCCCGCCGCGATCGCTCGTCCTCGACGGCGCCGCAGAAGAGGACGTGGACCCTCCAGCCGCGCTTCGCCAACAACCTGCTCATCAGCGCGAAGTGCGTACCGATGCCGCTGTTGCGATTGATCCCCGCGAAGTCAGCAGTGACGAAGCAGATGGCTCCCGCGTTTCGGCTGTCCCCCGACACGAGCGTTTACGCCGCGACGGCGGGTGACCCCGCGGCCTTTGCCAGGTAGAAGGTGGCGCGGCCGTCCCAGTAGCTCGCCAGGGTCTCCACCCGAAAGCCGGCCAGGCGCAGCAGGGCTGAGACGTAGTCACGAGTGAAGAACCACCACCACGCGTTGCAGTCGTCCAGCGCCCACTCCGTTTCCAGCGGAGCGTTGACGCCCAGCGCCTGCGCCCCGCCCACCTGGCGGAGCCACTCCCCCAGCACGGCGCGCTGGCTCTCGGTCATCGCGGGGACCAGCAGCGCGGAGCCGGCCTCGGCGGTCACAGTCCCGGCCGGGCTGGACACCCTCTCCGGCATCGTCGCCGTGCCCAGGATCAGGGTTTCGCGCGTGATCGCTCGCAGGTTGCGCAGCGTGTGCAGCGGCTGCGGGCAGTGATAGAGAACGCCGCTGCAGGAGACAACATCGAAGCTGCCGACGCGCCGCACCAGCTCGGCGTCATCGATGCTGCCCTGCACGCAGGTCATGTCCGTGACCCCCAGGGAAGCAGCCCTGTCGCGAAACGCCTGCCACAGATCCTTGTCGCCGTGGTCACTGGAGATGGCGTCGATCATCGTCGTCGCGGTAGCGCCGGCTCGGGCAGCGACGGTCACCTGCTCGTTCACCGTCCCCCAGAGGCCGCCGACCTCAGCGAAGCTCTTGCCCGCGACCGCTGCGGCTACCCACTCCTCGCGGATCGGCTCGCCCATCCGGCGCGATGATAGTCAGCGACTGGGAAGCCGCGCGTAGCAGGCGTCAGCCCATAGTGCCGGGCCTTCATCGAGGCGGAAGGGTCGCGAGAGATCCATCAGGACGAAACCAAGATCGGTCATCGCCTCGTGGATGCCGGGAAACGTCGTGTCCCCCTCGTAGTGGGGCAGGAAGAGCACCTCGATCAGCACGGCGGCGGTGTGTTCGAGGACGCGCCGGCCGCCGCGCAGGACGGCCAGCTCGCCGCCCTGGACGTCGAGCTTGAGCAGCGAAACGGGGCGCTCGCCGACCAGCTCATCCAGCGTCACCGTGCTCACCTCGACCGTCTCGACCACCTCAGCAGGGGATCCCGGCAGCGGGTAGAGGTCGTCGATGTCGGCGGAGGGCGGCAGCAGCGAGGCGAAGACGCTCGCGCGCGTGCGGTGGTAGGTCGCCGTTCCCGTCGCGTCGGTGACGGCACGCGGGTCGATCATCACGTTCGAGCGATCGGCAAAGCGGTCGCGCAAGATGGTGAGGGGCTCCGAACCCGGCTCCGCCGCTAACACCTCCACGCCGGCGAAGGCCTGTAGCGCGACGGCCGTCCAGTCCCCCTCGTTGGCGCCGATGTCGAGGACCAGGCCTGCCCTGGGGTCGACCCAGGGG
>JBAREU010000267.1:0-15287 GCA_049796515.1 Solirubrobacterales bacterium | reverse complement strand
GCGATGACCTGGAACCGCGACAGGCGCTTCGCGGCGCGTTCGGCCTCCGCAGGCAGAGCGGCGAGAGCGAGGCCGATCGCCCCCGCCGCCGTCGAGGCAAAGGTCGGCGCCGATCCCGCGCCGCCACCCGCCGCGGCGCGAACCGAGCCATCGGGTTCCTGCAGGTCTGCAATGAACTCACCCGCCTCCGCCAAGGGCGCGTCGAGGCCGCTGACACCCTCTGCCCGAGCCCCGGCGAGTGCCCGGATCGCCAGGGCCTGACCGCTGACGCCCAACCCAAACCCGCCGTCGGTCGGGTCCTGCTGGGCGGTCATCAGGTCGATGCTTTTCAGCGCCTTCGCGGGCAACGGCCCGGTCGCCGCCAGGGCATCGACCGCCCCGGCAAGCGCACCGGGGTCTTCGCTCAGCGCCTCGCCCCCGCCGGTCATCCGGTGTCGCAGCTTGCCGGTGGCCTCGTCGATCAGGGAGATCAGGGAATCGCGGAGGTCGACCGCTGCGAAATCGCTCGGATCGCCTCCCAGCGCGTCGGCGGCGAGGACGGCCTGCGTGTAGCGGGTGAGGTTGCCGTAGAGGGGGAAGTCCGGGTCCTGAGGGTCGGCTTCGACCCCCGTGCCGAGCGAGTTGGCCCACAGCTCGAGGGCGGTGTACTCGTAGCTTCCTCCAGTGGCGCTGGCGGTGAGGAACTGCCTTGCTGCGGCCATCTCGCCCGCGGGCACGCCGGCTGCGTGCAGGGCGATGACTTTGGTCAGCAGCTCGCCCATGTCGACCCCGACTCCGCTGCCGGGCGTAAGCGCCCGCTCGACCGAGGTGGCAGTGACGCTCTTGAGCCATTCCCTGGCAAGCGTCGCCGGGATCGCCGAGGACTCCTGCTCTGCCGGCAAGACGAAGGACGAGGGGCCGGCGCCGTCCATCGGTTCGATTCGCGGCGAGCGGCCGAAGCCCCAGCCCTCCACCATGTTGATCTGGGCGCGGCTGAGCGGGCTGGCGGCGCCGTAGCCGCTGTAGCCCCAACGACCGCCGGGGAAACCATGCCAATAGGACCAGTAGCGATCGGCCCCGGGCGTCTGGGCGCAGCTCTCTTCGGCTGGCGTCGGCTGCCCGTCGATGCGACAGACGAAGGCATCGCCGCCGCCCACTCCGGCGGTGGTGAAGCCGGCGTTGTGGAGCGCCGCCAGGCCGGACTCCTGTTCGCCGAGGGCGCAGCCGACGTAGATCTTGCCGTCCCCTAGGCGGCCGTTGCGATCGACGATCACCGTCACGCCGGTGTCGGGCTCGCAGGGCTCCCAGCGCGCGATCAGCGCGGGGTCGGGATTAGGCACGATCGCCGCCGCCGCGGGCGCCTGCGCACAGGCGCCGAGCAGCGCCAGGGCGAGGAGAAGGCAGGCCCGGCGAGGGATCAAGCTGCGAGCTCTAGCTTGATCGTGGTGGCTTGGCCGGAGACCCTTGCTTTCACCTTCAGGACGCCCCTACTCGCCAGTCGCCTCTTCGCGGCGGCCGAGAGCTTGACCCTGACCGTCTTCGACTTGCCGGGAGCGATTCGGTAGGGAGCCTCCCCGAGGACGACCATCTTGCCCTTCACCTGAATGGTCAGCCTCAACTTGCCGGCGCAGGGATCGGGGCTTTTGCAGGTCAGGAGAAGCGCGGCCTTCCCGTCGCTCACCTCGGCACTCCTTGGCAGCTTCGGCTGGCCGCCCTCCTCGATTGGCGGAGGGGAGACCAATGGCGGGGTGCCGCCAGCGGCCGGTGGGTCATCGGGGGGCGACGGGATGGCGTCGAAGGTCGCGGTGAGCGCCGTGTCGGCCTCGAACGTGACCACACATGGGCCGGTACCGGTGCAGCCGCCGCCCGACCAGCCGCCGAAGCTCGACCCCGCGACGGCGGTGGCGGTGAGCGTGACCGTGGTACCGAATGGATAGCTCGCAGCGCAGGGGCCGTCGTCGCAGCTGACCGATCCGCTCCCCGTCCCCATTTTGGAGATCGCCAGAGCCAGCGGTGCGATGTAGGTGAACTCATCGGCAGCGGAGGTTGCCGAGGTGCCACCCGCGGTTGTCACCGTTACATCGACCGCCCCCGGCGTGCCCGCCGGCGTGGTCACGGTGATCTGCGTGGCGGTGTTGGCGGTGATCGTCGCCGGGTTCGAGGCGCCGAAGTTGACCGTCGTCGCCCCGCTCAGGTCGGTGCCGGTGACGGTCACAGTGGTTCCGCCCGCGGCAGGCCCTTTGGTCGGGCTGACGGCGGTCACCGCGGGCATCTCAGCCTGGGTCGAGAACGCTTTTGCGGGGGTCGCGGTGGAGGGGCCACCCGCATTCGTGGCAACAACGCTGAAGACGTATTCGGTGCCGGCGGTGAGGCCGCTGACTGCCGCTTGGACCGCTTTGCTCGTATTGCCGGTCACTGGATCGACGCTGCAAGCAGGTTCCGCTATGGGCGCGCTGGGCGCACTTGCCAGCGCCAGTACGAACTTGCAGGCGGAGCTGCTCTGCGCGCCTTCATTGTCCACGCTGCCTTTCAGCGTGGCGCCGGTTTTCGTGACCCCGGTGGGATCGACGTTGGCAGCGGCCGGCAGCGGCGTGGGCGCCAGCTCGCCCGCGAAGGCATAGAGGCCGAGCGTGAGCACCAGGGGCGGTTTGGCCCAGAGCGAAGGCACGAGTACGTCCCCCTTGTTAGGGCTGGTGCTGCCGTTGTCGACCGCGACGGCCTGGAAGTTGGCGAGGTTGTCCAGTTTGATTTCGCCGTCCCCCAGCCAGGGGCCGATCTGGGAGACGAAGCTGCCCGACGCCGAGAACTCGGCCACGACTTCGTTTCCCTTGGTGTCGTTGACGTAGAAGTCGCCGTTTGCCTGGTCAACCGCGAGGTCGGCGCTGCTGAGATTGCCGAACCCACTCGGGAAGCTCG
This sequence comes from Solirubrobacterales bacterium, assembly GCA_049796515.1. Lineage (GTDB taxonomy): Bacteria > Actinomycetota > Thermoleophilia > Solirubrobacterales > 70-9 > VRUE01. The sequence goes on along the minus strand of JBAREU010000267.1, from coordinate 12,392 downwards.
GGTTGGCTGCACCGGTGATGGTTGCCTGCACGGAGCCGTCGGCCCCGTCGAGGACGTAGGCCGTGTTGGTCTGGGCGTCGATTGAGTAGACCTCACCGGTCGTGCCGTAGACATCGAGGCCCCGCCAGCTCGCCCCCACAACGGCGTCGCCCAATTCCGCAACTAACCCCCCATCGGCGTCGTACTCGGAGATCTGACTACCTTCGCCGGCGAAGAGATGCTGATCGGCAGGGTTGACGGCGATCGCAAACGCCCCTTCTTCGACGATCACTCCTCCGTCTCCAGCATCCCCGTCGAGTTCGAATTCAGAGCCGTCCTCGAGGGGCTCCGTAGGCACGTACTTGGCGACCATCCCGTCGATGTCGTCGACGTACACGGCACCGCTCGCATCGACCGACAGGTCGCACGGTTCAGCGAAGTTGCCTTCCGGTTCGAATTCGGTGATCGGCTCGCCGCTCGGGTCATAGACCTGGACGACGAACATTTCCGGCGCCGAGACGTAGCGATTCCCAGCGGAGTCGAACGCGATGCCGCACGGTTCTTCGTCGGCTTCATCGACCGAGTAGCTCCGCGAGAGCTCGGGCAGATAGCGATGTTCTTCGCCCGCTGCCGCCGCGATAGCGACTTGCAGCGCGCTCGCCACGAGTACGGCGGCGACAGCGAAGAACAGCATGGCTGGCCTGGAGAGAGGCTTGACGAGATCGATCACGGTGCGGTCGCTCCTTCATTCGGGGCGACGGGAACGCAACCGCTGAGGCTGGGTACCGGCCGCCTGTTTCGCGAGGCGAATGCCAAATCACGGCCGGGTCTTCGGGCTCGGGGTCTTCCTCGCGGATCTCCTTCCCGAGCCTTCTTTTCCTTCGGCTCAGTGGACCTGACGATCCGCTCGTCACCCACACCGCTGCGCGCCAGCCCCGGATTCAAACCGGTGTTCCCACGCGCCGTGAGTAAGGAGAGACTACAAGAGGGCGGGCCAAGCCCGCCCTCTTGTGAGTCGATCCGCTTAGAGTCCGACCAGGGTCGGGTAGGAGGTGCCGTTGAGGCCGAGGATGCCCTGCGCGGTCGCGATGACGTCGCCGTTTCCGGTCGCGCCGCAGGCCGGCAGGCCGCGGTTTTCGCCGCTCGCCACAGCGTCGGCGAGCCATTCCCGGGCTGCGGTGACTTCAAGGCCCACTTCGGAGGCCCCCATGATCGCGAGCGCCGTGCTGTTGACGCTGGCGAATTTCACTTTCGGTTCGCCGAAGGAGCAGTAGTTCTCCCAGTTGATCCGTTTCGGCGGGCCGGTGGTCACGATGCGTTCGTTGTACATCCATTCCCCCGCATCGACCGCCGCGCCGATCGAGGCGAGGCTGCCGTGGGCGGACAGCGCCTCGATCGCGAAGCCGGTCGAGTCGATGTCGATCGCGTTTACGTTGAATTCGACTTCCAAGGGGAACGGGGTTTTGTTCTGGCAGGTTCCCGCCGCAAGCCCCATCGCGGAGCGGAACGCGCCGTCGACCCCTTCTTCGCCGTTTTCAGTGCACTGCTGGCCGCGCAGGTAGCTGGCGGCGTTGTTCAGCGTCGTGCTGAGGCTGGGTGGGCTGGCGCAGCTTCCTTCCGCGCATGCCTTCAACGCGATGATCGCCAACGACTGGCCGAACACGTTGGAGAAGTCGGTCGCCCCTTTGTCCTTGAAGCGGCCTTTTTCTCCTCCCGATTTGACCTGCAGGCACTGCAGGTCGGCGATCAGGTCGCGGCCTTCCACTTTCATCGGGTCAGCCCCGTGCGCGGCTACACCCAGAGCCAGCTTCGCCACCGCACCGGCCGACATCGAGGTCGCTTCCGAGCAGGGTTTACTACCCACGAACGAGTTCTTGTTGGCGATCGTCCATTTGTAGGTTTCGTTCTCCTCATTCGTAAAGCCAGGGGCGGCGTCGAAAGCAAGCGTGCAGTCGATCGTCTGGCCGACCGAGGGGCTGCCGAACACTTCGCAGTACTTTTCGCCCGCTTTAGGGGTTTTCAACTGCGAGGCGAGCCATTCGGTCGCTTCGGATTCGGGCGTGGCGCTGGCCACCGGAGCGGCGAACGCCATCGTGAGCGCAAGCAGCGCGGCCACCAGGCCGCCGCGCTTGAGCGTCCTTTGCATAGCTGACATGTACTTCCTACCTCCTCGTTAAGCCGAGGTGGTCGCCAAAGGAAGGCTCCGGCGAGACCTGAAACGAAAAAATCCCCGCTCACTTGCGTGAACAGGGACGGATTTCGGACCAGGACGATCCGGCTCCGCCCCGTAGACCACGACGGGATGAATTGAGCTCTGCTCCCAAGGAGGCATTCCGGCTCGCCGTGCAGATGCACGGCCTACGGTTGCGGGTCAGCGCCGGACTTCGACCGGCTTCCCCTCTCTCGGGAGCACTTATGTCTTACTCGCCGGCCACTTTATGGCTTTTAACCAAAGAGCGTCAGCCCACGCTCGAGATCGAGCAGAACCTGCTTGCGCTGCAGGCCGCCGCCGTAGCCGGTGAGAGAGCCGTCGGCGCCGATCACACGGTGGCAGGGGACGATGATCGAGACCGGGTTGCGGCCGTTCGCGGCGCCCACCACGCGCGCTCGGCGCCAGGACTCGACCTCGGTGCGGAACAGCGCCGGATCGATCCGCGCCGCGAGCTCGCCATAGCTGATCGTCGTTCCGTAGGGAATCTCGAGCAGCTGGCGCCAGACCTCCTTCTGCAGGGGAGTGCCATGGAGGTCGATCGGGAGGTCGAAATCGCGGCGCTCGCCCGCGAAATAGGCGTCGAGCTGCAGTACGACCTCGGGCATCGGTCGCTTCGCCGCCTCACTGGGGACCCGGAGGCGGCCCGGGAAGCTCAAGTCGGTGAGGCCATCCGGTCCGGCCACCAGCGTCAGTGGACCGATCGGACTCTCGTAGACGGTCCAGTGGGCCGCTTGCAGCTGTGACCGGGGCCCGGGCGCCACAGCCAGCTTCAGCTCCCCTCCGCCAACCGGTCGAGATGGCGCTTGCCGACCTCGTTGGTGAGCCACAGGAACTCGGTGATCCGGGCCAGCTCGGCGGCGGTGAAGCGGCTCGCCAGAGCCGCCTCCCACTCTGCCGCAAGCGGCCCCCAGATCCGCTCGGCCCGCGCGTAGAACTCCGGGGTCACCTCGACCTTGACGCGGCGGCGGTCAACCGGGTCGGGAACGCGGCGGGCGAAGCCGGCGCGCTCGAGCCGGTCGACAACGCCGGTCACCGCACCGCTGGTCAACCCCGCCTCGGCCGCCAGCTCCCCGGCAGTGAGGCCGCCGGCGTTCTCGACCGCATTCAGGCAGTGCAGATCGGTGCGGTTGATCCCGAGCCGATCGGCTGCGAGGTTTTCGAAGGCGCTGTCCTGATTGCCGCTGGCGCGGAAGGCGGTGATCAGCTCCTCGATCAGCTGTCGCTTCGGACTTGCAGGCATATCTCTTAGTTGCTAAGATACTTGCTAGATAAGGAACTTACCGAGCGAGAGAATCATAGGACGCTTGGATGACGAAAGGAGTGCAGATGGCAGACACGGGAAACACGGCATCGAAGATCGAGTGGCGACTGGAGCTGGTGCAGGTGCCGGTCTCCGACGTGGATCGGGCCAAGGCCTTCTATGTCGACCAAGTCGGCTTCCTCGCCGAACACGACCACCAGGTGAGCGAGGAGCTGCGCTTCGTGCAGCTGACCCCGCCCGGCTCGGCCTGCTCGATCGCGCTGACCACTAGCGCGCACCAGATGCAGCCGGGGAGCGTCGCGGGCCTGCAGCTGGTCGTCGAGGACGCCGATGCGGCCAGGGCGGAGCTGGTGGAGCGCGGAGTCGAGGCGAGCGAGGTGCAGGAGTTCCCCTGGGGCCGCTTCGTGTTCTTCGCGGACCCGGACGGCAACGGCTGGGCCGTCCAGGAGATCGTCCAACCTCAGGACTCCTAGGTGTAGATGCCAGCCACGTTGTTCCCGCTCAGCTCCCGCTGAGCCAGGCCAGGTTTGACGGTGACCCCAAAGCCAGGATTCCTCCTGGCGGAAGGGAACCGATCAAGCTATGGCAGGAACTGTCTGTTTGGCCGGCAGCAGGCCGCCTTGCGGGCTGGCGCCGAATTTGCCGGCTGGCGTAACCCCTCCGCTAAACGTCACCGGGTTTTCGATCGGGATTTCTCTTGTCCCCATCTGCAGTTCCCCGCCGGTGAAGATCGTGCGGACGCAAGTTTCGATCGTCATTTCACCCGGGTGTGGACAGCCCGCAAACTGTTCGTAGCCTGGCGCCGGCGTCGTTGTCGCCGAGGCTGTGGCCGGAGTCAAAACCGTGAGCGCGGCGAAGGCAGTCACGACAGCGAACGTCTTGCGAAGGTCCCCGAAGCTCATCAGCTTCTGACCAAGATTACTGAACAATCAAATTTCCTACTCACAGGCGCTGAGCATAAACACACCGGGGCTTCATTTACTTTGATATCTCGACTTAAGATGTCGGGATCGTGGCCGTCGTCAGCCCATCGTCCGGCGTCGCGCTTCGGGTGCGGTCCAGCGTCGGGGAACTCAACAACCTCGAAGTCGCCCGCCTGCGCCGCGCCTTCGCAGCCTCCATGCGGGTCATGGACGATCGCGGCTATCAGCACTGGGCGGGGATCTACGGCCTGCCACTGCCGATGTACCACCAGGGCGGATCGATCGGGTTCCTGCCCTGGAACCGGGCCTACCTGATGCTCTTCGAAATGTCGCTGCAGGAATTCGAGCCGGGTGTCGCCCTTCCCTGGTGGGACTGGAACTCCGAAGGGGAAGCGGAAACGGGCACCACCCCGATACCGCCGGCATACGCCGACCCCACCGTCGCCGGGGAGTCAAACCCCCTTTTCGCCGCGGTGATCGACTCCGAGCGCTGGAGCGCTGAGTCGCGGGAGGAGGTTCCCGCGACGACCTTCCGCGAGCTGGGGAACGGCGCGCTGCCCAGCCGGAGTGAAGTGGACCAACTACTCGCCGTCGCGGACTTCGAGACCTTCGCGACGGACCTGGAGCAGCTTCACAACGCGGTCCACATATGGGTCGGCGGCACCAACGCATCGGTCGGCCTCGCCGCCTACGACCCCTTCTTCTGGGCCTACCAGGCGAGCGTCGATCGCATCTGGTGGCTCTGGCAGCAACGCCACCCCCAGGCGGGACCGCCGCCGCCTCTCATCGAGGCCAACCTGGCCCCCTTCTCAATATCCGCCGAGGACACCTGGGACGCCGCGGGCCTGGGCTACGCATACGGGAGCCCGGGACCCGCCGCCTTCCGGATCGGCGCGGCCAGCGATCTCCCCTGCATCTCGGACCAACTCAACTTCGCCGACTACGCCTACGCCTTCGCAAGACTGATCTCGTCACCGCACACCTCGCCGCCGCTGACCATCGGCATTTACGGCAGCTGGGGAATCGGAAAGTCCTCGCTGCTGAAGATGATCGGGGAGGAGGTCAACAAAACGCAGCGTCAGGACGAGCGGAAGACGGCCAAGGTGCATGTCGTCCGGTTCAACGCCTGGCAGTACAGCTCCTGCGAGACGATCTGGCCCAGCCTGGTGCGCGAGATCATGGAAACGATGGAGCGCGAGGCGCAGTGGAGCTACTGGTCCCGCTTCGCCAACACGGTCGACCGCAATGCCCGCCGCCTCTGGCGTCGGCACCGCAACCGGGTCGTCGCGGTCCTGGCGGTCGTCGCCCCACTCCTCGCGCTGGCGGTCTGGAAGCTCGACTTCAGTCCCGAGCTGATTGTCGCTGCCTTGGCCGCGATCGGCATTCCCGGGGTGGTCAAGCTCGGGGGCGAAGCGTTCAAGAATCCCGTCAGCCGCTGGGCGGGCGCCCTGGTCGACCAGGAACGCTACGGAGACGAGCTGCCATACATGCAGGAGATCCGCAACGATCTCGAGTTCCTGATGAAAAGGCTGCTGGGCCCTGAACGCAACGAGGAGGATAAGAAGCGGTGGTGGAGGAAGGCGAAGCACGAAGACCAGGTGAAGGAGCCCGACCCGCGCGTGCTTGTGATGATCGACGACCTCGATCGCTGCGAGCCCGAGAAGGCAGTCGAAGTGCTGCAGGCGATCAACCTCCTGCTCGACTTCCCGATCTTCGTCGTCTGCCTGGGCATTGATGCCCGGGTCGTCACGGCAGCCGTGGAGGCCCACTATGGCGAGGTGCTGGGGCAGGCGGGAGCATCAGGCTACGAATACCTCGACAAGATCGTCCAGATCCCGTTTCTGATCCCCAAGGCGAACCCCGATGAGGTCAAGGGGTTCCTCAGGGCCGAGATGCCCGTGTCCTCCGTGGCCGCAGCCACCGGGAACGGCGTCGTCGCGTCGAGCGGCGTTGAGCGGGCCGACCCCACCGCCACGTTCGGCTTCGAGCTCAGCGACTACGGCACCGGAACCGCGGAGGAGCAGCCATCGTCACCGCAGGACGGAGACCCGGATAGGGGCCCCGGCGACGAACGGCCGACCTTCGACCAAGCCGAGGTCGAGGCCTTTCAGGAGTGGGTCCGGTTCATGCGCCGCAACCCGCGCCATATAAAGCGCCTGATCAATGTCTACCGGTTGGTCCGCACGCTGGCCATCCGAGGCAACGCCGAAGAGATCGTCCGGACCCCGAAGACGACCATCGCTTGGATCGTAATGTGCGCCCAATGGCCGTACACGGTGAGCCTGATGTTGCGCGCGTTCGAGGCGATGCTCGAGAAAGTTGAGAAAAAGGATGGAGGTGCCTTTCCCCCCGACAAGGCACTTCCAAAGCTCTACTCGACCGTCAAGCCAAAGATCCGCCGCGAGGCCCAGCACGCGATCGACGACGAAGTCGGGGAGCTCGAGAGGCTGCTTAAAGAGGTGCCGATGACCTGGGACCAATTGGAGGTTCTGCGGAAGTACACGCTCAACTTCAACCCGGCGATCGAGAAGGCGCTGCACGACGGTCCCCGGCCGGAAGACTCCGAATCCCGCGCGGCCCAGCCGGCCGTGTGATGTTCGCATGCTCAAGGGCCGTCGAATCGTCCTCCTGGTCGCACTCGGCGCGCTGGCCCTCATTCCTGCGGCGAGAGGTCAAGTCGGCGGCGAACGCCTGGCGCCGACGGATATGTACTGGCTCGGCCCCTACTTCGCCGGGCTGGAGTTGACCCACTCGGATGGCTTTTTCGCGTACGGAACCTGCGAACTTCCCGAGGGCGAGGGTGGATGTTCCCCACCGGTCCAGATCCAAACCGCGACCAGCTGCGCGCGCAACCCGATCGGGCTCGACCGGATTCCCTACGAGGTCTATCTCGTGCGCGGCGGTGGGCTGGCGGCCGGCTACGAATCGACCTCGGTCGACGTCGGGACCGGCGGGAAGACGGTGACGGTGTACACCAACGAATACGAGGTCGTGGGTGCGGCTCTGCGCGAGATCCGTCCCCGGTCCCAACCGGCCCCGCAGCCGATGGCGCCACCCGTGTACCCCATGCCCGTCCTCCGCGAGCTGGTGCGCGTGACCGCGGTCGCGGACCGCTTCGCCGGGATCAGGGCGATCGCCAGGGCGACCGACCTGCCGCCGGCCGAGGTGAGGCTGCGCCTGAGGATCGCCGAGCTGCTCGGCCCCGATGCGCTTGTCGGGGTCCCCGCCCCGACGATGTCGACGGCTACGGTGGAGCGACTGCGCCAGCTCGCCTTCCGGACGCAGTTCAACCCGCGCAGGGGCGCCAGGCGACTCGGGATCTCGGTGGCGTCGCTACGGAAAAAGATCAACCGGGTGCGCGGCTTGACCGGCCACTGCTGAGCGCCCCGGGCGGCGAACCGACCTAGTCGAAGTGATATTCGGGGTAGAGGGCCGCTCGTACGCCGGGGCCCTGAATGCTGAGCGGGGCGATCCCGAGCAACTGGATCCGAATCGTGCTGTGCCATAGATCGCGGCCGGGACGGTCGATGAAGGTCGCCCGGCCACTGAACGGAGGGGGCGGCCGCAGGGTCGCGGTGCCTGCCTCGTGGTCGAAGGCAAACGCCGAACCGCCAGCGCGGGCACCGCTCGTCCGGATGATCTCGATCCCTTCGCGGCGTTCGGCCTTCGCTGCGTAGAAGATGCTCCTTCCTCGCCCCTTGGCGTAGTAGACCCCGGCGTAGAAAGCACACATGCACTGGCGGCCGGTGGCGTGGAGCGAAGCCGATTTTTCCCCCTTCTGGCCGTCGAACCGGGACCGCGCGGCAAGCGCGAAGGGAGTCGGCTCCTCAGGGCACTGCCACTGCGAGACCACACTCATCGATCCCGCGGCCTGGGACGCCGCGATCCGCGTGTATCCCCGCTCCCCGGTGAACTCGATCGTCCCGGTGAAAATGCCGTCACGCAGAGTTCGCGGCTCCCCCGTGCACCCTTCCGGCGGCTCGGTCGAGCTCAGCGTCCCGGTCGGCGTGAAGGCGGCGTCGATCAATCCCAGGCGCCCAAACCGAATCCTCAGTCCCGACTCGGTGACCTCGCCCTTCACCTCGTAACTGACCAGTTCGTCCTTGCGCCGGAGCTCGAGGGTCACCATCCCCTCGTCCGAGGTCTCGAGCTGCGCCCGCAGGCCGTTGCTCGCCTGCAGATCCAGCTTGACGGTGACGATCGCTCCCCCTTCAGGGCTCGCCGCGGGTGCCGCGCCCGAAGCGATCGCCAGCAGAAGGACGAGTGCGATTGCCGGGACGAGAAATGAGCGGAGCCGCACGCGCTCAGCATACGCAAGGGGTTCGCGACCCCTTCGCGCTCAGAGAACCGCGAGGCCGTCGCCGAGAAGCTTGGCGGCCGAGGGCCGCTCGAACGGGGCGATCGCCGCCGGGTCCTCGCGGTGCTGCACTTCCTCGACCAGCCGACCTGAGCGACGCGACCGATCAGGCGCTGCCCGACGGTGGCATCGAGAAGGTGAACATGCGCTCGGCGTCGATCCGCGCGTAGACCGGCCCGGAGTCGAGGAAGTCCTCCCACTTCGGGCCGTATCGCGGCACGTAGATACCCAGCAGCGCACGCCGCAAGCCGGTCTCCTCTTCACGCCGGAGGTCGAGCGGGACCGCGCGGCCGTGGACGGTGACGGCGAGCTCCTCACCGGGGAGGTGCGTGGCGCTCACCTGCGGCCGAGCGTGGATATGCCGGAACCGGACCGAGTCGGGCGCCGAACCGAAGTGGAACGCACCGCGATAGAAGATGCCGTCCACCGGTCCGACGACCGGTCGGCCGTCGCTGGTCACCGTGGCAAGCGCGAGCAGGCACATGCCCGTCAGCCGCTCGACGACCTGCTCGGCGCTGAGTCGCCGCTCGGGCGTGTGGATCCTCAGCAGGTGTGGACCTGCGCTGGCATAGCTCCGGTCGAGCAGTCCCTGCAACGCCGCGATATCGGCCGGCGACTCATGCACGTGCGCAGTACATCACTCCGTTCAGGGAGCGCCGAGGGGCGCCGCCACCTGTCGTTTTTGCCCCAGCCATTTGTGGTGGATCACTCATGCAGCGAGCCCAGTCGCAACGCCGATCGGCAACCACCGGATCCGCTCCCGTATGTCCTCGGGCGCATGGGAGAGCTCGCGTTCGATTGCCTCTCGCCCTTCTCGAAAATGCTTCCATCCCTCGTAGTGGATCGGAATAGCGGTTTGCGGCCGAGCGAGCTGGCACAGCTCAACAGCCTCCTTGGCGGTCATCGTGTAGCGCACCGGACCTGAGATCGGGAAACGCACACCTCCCAGATGCATGAGGGCGGTGCCGATCTGCAGGCGCTCAGCGACCTGGCGCACGCCGTCGTAGAGCACCGTGTCGCCCGAGATCCAGAGGACACCGTGCTCCTGCTCGTCCCACTGAAGCGCGAATCCGATTACGTCACCCACGATCGGGCGGCTCAGTGGGGGGCCGTGACGGCACGGCGTGGCGATGATCTCGATTGAAGGCCGGCCTGGAGCCTCCAGCCGCGTGCTGGCCCACGGCTGGAGGCCGCGAGCATCGCCGCCGAGGCGCTTCGCGCCGGGGACGGTGGTGATGACGGCGCCCGCCGATGGCAGCAACGCCCGACCGGTAGCGTCGAGATTGTCGTCGTGGTGATCGTGGCTGAGCAGCACGGCGTCGATCGGTCCGAGATCAGAGGGGGCTATCGCTGGTCCAGCCAGCTTCCGCGACCCCGTGCCCCAGCCGAATCGATAGCTCTGACCGGGCGGATCGAACGTCGGGTCGGTCAGCAGCCGCCAGCCCCCGACCTCGATAAGGACCGTGGGTCCCCCGATATGGGTTAGCTCGACTTCCACCGCGCAAGCGACATACTGACCTAGACCCCAGCTCGCAGTCGCGCGGCGGCACGCCGGGTGTGCTGCGGGGAAGGAGCTTCACATGGCCTCGATCACTCAGCCGGAGACGCAGCAGGTCGAGCAGGCGAACGCGAGTGGGAGGACGCCCGTCGTATTCATCCACGGCCTCTGGCTGCTGCCGAGCAGCTGGGACCGTTGGGCGGCGCTCTTCGAGGAGGCCGGCTATGCCCCGGTGACGCCGGTGTGGCCCGACGACCCCGAGACCGTCGAGCAGGCGAGAGCGAACCCCGATGTCCTCGCCAAGAAGTCGCTCGGGCAGATCGCCGACCACACAGCCGAGGTGATCGGAAAACTGAACGAGAAGCCGGCGGTGATGGGTCACTCGACCGGAGGGCTACTCGCCCAGATCATCGCCGGACGCGGCCTCTCCGCGGCGACGGTCGCGATCGATCCCGGTCCCTTCCGCGGTGTGCTGCCGCTGCCGCTCTCGGCGCTGAAGTCGGCCGGGCCGGTCCTGCGCAACCCGCTGAACCGTGGCCGCGCGATCACCCTCACCCTGGACCAGTTCAAGTACGGCTGGGCGAACGCCCTGGATGAGGACGAGGCGAAGCAGCTCTACGAGACCTACCACGTGGCGGCACCCGGCGTGGCGCTGATGCAGATGGCGAACGCCAACCTGAACCCCTGGACCGAGGCGAAGGCGGACACCAAGAACCCCGATCGGGGGCCGCTGTTGATCATCGACGGAGAGAAGGACCACACGGTCCCGTGGGCGATCGCCAACGCGTCCTTCAAGAAACAGCGGCGCAACGAGAACGTGACCGAGATCGAGAAAATTCCCAACCGCGGGCACTCGCTGACGATCGATAGCGGCTGGCGCGAGGTCGCCGACAGGGCCTTGGCGTTCGTGAAGCGCTTCGTCTAGGACGAACACGCTCCGTCCGGCGGAGCCGAATACCTAAAGCCAACCGGCCCGCTTGAAGCGGCGATAGAGCAGCGTGCAGATGATGAGGATGATGACCAGAACGGTGGGGTAGCCAAAGCGCCATTTCAGCTCCGGCATGTGCTCGAAGTTCATCCCGTAGATGCCGGCGATCATCGTCGGCACGGCAATGATCGCTACCCAGGCGGAGATCTTCCGCATGTCTTCGTTTTGGCGTACGGAGACCTGGGTGAGGTTGGCGTGGAGGGCGCTGCCGAGCAGCTCACGGAAGGCGGCGATCCGTCCCTCAACCCGGCGCAGGTGGTCGTGGACGTCGCGGAAGTACTCGTGCAGATCAGTGGAGACGACCTCGAAGTGGCCGCGGACGATCTCGTCGAGGGCCGCCGAGAGTGGCGCCGCCGCGCCGTAGAAGTCGAGCACCTCGCGCTCCAGCTTGTAGATCCGCTCGGCCGGGTTGTCACGGTCATCGGAGAAGACCTGGCGCTCGACCTCCTGCACGTCGACGTCGACGCCCGCGGCGGCCACTTCGTAGTTGTCGACGACGTGGTCGAGGATCGCGTAGAGGGCCATGCCGGGACCGTGGCGGAGCAGCTCCGGGCGGCGCTCGATCCCCTCCCTGACCGCGCGCAGGTCGCCGTCGCCGTGGCGCACGGTGACGATGAAGCTGGGGTTGACGAAGATCATCAGCTCGCCGATCTCGATCACCTCGTCGGGATCGACGTAGTTCGCGGTCTTGACGACGACGAAAAGGGTGTCGCCATAGAGCTCGACCTTGGGGCGCTGGTGCGCATTGATCGCGTCCTCTACCGCAAGCTCGTGCAGGTCGAACTCGCGCGCGATCGCCTCGAACTCCTCCTCCGTCGGCTCGTAGAGACCGAGCCAGGCGAAGGTGCCGTCGGCGTGAGCGGCCTGGACCGCCTGCTTGAAGTCGAGATCCCCGCCACAGCGAAGCCCGTTTTCGTAAGCAGCGCAGTTGACGATCATCGCTTCAAGTATCTCCCCTGGCGATGCCGGAACCGCGTCCTCAAGCGGCGTTGGCGGCGTTCCTCGCGGTGACGAACCGGGTGTCCTCCGGCCCCGGCCGCAGGATCATCACCTCGGCAGGGGCCCTCTCCAGTAGCCAGACGAGGTCGTCCCCGGAGAAGCCGGCCCCAGCCTCGGCCGTCGGGGGGACGACCACGCGGTCGAACCCCTCGCGGTCGAGCAGCCGCTCCAGCGC
>JBAREU010000266.1:0-3144 GCA_049796515.1 Solirubrobacterales bacterium | reverse complement strand
GCCAGCCCACCGCGCCGCCGCTTGCGCGAGCCGCCGCCGCGGCTCTCGAGCACGGCGTCGAGGGCGCCCATCGCAAGGCCACTCAACAGCGGCCAGGCGATGTAGTCCTTGACGATCTGGCTCTTGGCCTTTTCACGAATCCCGGCCAGCTCCCGCTTCAACTGGGCCCTCGACTTCTCGCCCTTGCGGATTGCCTCGAAGTCGAGATCGTGTACCGCGACACCCCACTCGAAGAACGCCATCAGCAGCAGGTTGTAGAGCGGCTGGAGGAGATAGACAGGGTGCCAATCCTGCTGGGGATCGATCCGCATGACTTCGTAACCCAGGTCCTTGTCCTTGCCGCGGATGTTGGTGAAGGTGTGGTGCACGTAGTTGTGCGAGTGCTTCCACGCCTCCGCGGTCGATGCGGTGTCCCAGTCCCAGGTCGAGGAGTTAATACGTGGATCGTTCATCCAGTCCCACTGTCCGTGCAGGACGTTGTGGCCGATCTCCATGTTCTCGAGGACCTTGGCGGCGGAGAGCGCCGCCGTTCCCGCCACCTTCGCCGGCCAGTAGCGAGAGGCGAGCAGCAGGACCCTCGAGATCACCGCGAGCCTGCGATGCATCGCGATCATGCTCTCGATGTAACGGCGATCTCGCTCGCCGAGGTCGGCACGGACCCGATCCCGGATCTCGTCGAACTCGCGACCCAGGGCGTCCAACTGCTCGGGGGAGAGCCTGGCGAGCGGGCTCTCGACCTCTGTTGCGATCGTCGTCATCGTTCCCTTTCAGTAGTTCTCAAAGTGCGATCTCGATCGGCCCCTCGGGGGCGTTCACGCAGGTGCGGACCATCTCTCCCTCGCTGCCGTGGACCTTGCCGGTGCGCAGGTCCCGCAGCTTGCCCGAGCGGAGCTCTCCGACGCAGGTGTGGCAGATGCCCATCCGGCAACCGAACGGGAGAGTCGCGCCCGCCTCCTCGCCGGCGGCGAGAATCGGGGTGGCGCCGTCACAGCCGCCCTCTACCCGGCTCTTGGTGAAGCGAATCGTCCCGCCCTCGCCGCCCCCCGGCTCGCCGCCGATCACAGGCTGGAAGCGCTCCAGGTTGAGCAGCTCGGGATTCCCCTCCGACTCCCAGTGACGGGTTAGGGCGTCGAGCATCGCCGCGGGCCCCGAGACGAAGGCATGGCGCCGGCGCCAGTCGGGGCAGAGCCGGTCGAGGTCGGCTGGGGAGATCCGGCCCTGCTCGGCGGTGAGCTGCAGTCGCAGGTCAAAGCCTTCGCAGGCGCGCTCGATCTCGCCCAGACGCTTGCCGAAGATCACCTCATCCGCGGTCCTTGCCGAGTGGATGTGGACGACGTCGCCGACCGTGTCGTTGCCGGCGAGGCTGTTCAGCATGCTCATGATCGGCGTGATGCCGCTGCCGGCGCTGATGAAGAGCAGTTTCTCGGGCGGCGGATCGGGGAGGACAAAGGTCCCTTCGACGCCGCCCAAGCGGACGATGTCTCCAGGTTTTGCCTCACGCACGAGGTAGGGCGAGACCTTCCCAGTCTCGACCAGTTTCGGCGTGATGCTGATGCAGCCGTCGACACGCCCCGGGTCGGAGGTGAGCGAGTAGGCGCGCCAGTGGTGGATCCCGTCGACCACGACCCCGATCCGCAGATACTGGCCCGGGCGGTGCCCGGCCCACTCGAAGCCGGGACGTATGAGCACCGTGGCGGCCTCGGCGGTCTCCGGCTCGATCCGCTCGATCCGCCCGCGCAGTTCGCGAGTCGACCAAAGCGGGTTGATCAGCTCCAGGTAGTCGTCGGGGAGCAGTGGGGTGAACAGCGAGCGGACGGCGCGAAGGGCCCGCAACCGCATCGCAGGGACCTTGGGTATCGCACCTCGCTCTGCCATCCCGACAGATCATGACATGAATCAATGCATAGTTTGTGTGCTAGCGCACACTCGCCCTACTCGTGCGGGCGGGCCATGCGCCGGTGGTCCAGCGCCTCCTCGAGCACGGAGGGCTCGACCCCCTGCTCGAGCGCGACCTCGCGCAGCGAGCGGCCCGACTCGGCGGCCGCCTTGACGATGTCGGCGGCGCGGTCGTAGCCGATGTGGGGGTTGAGCGCGGTCGCCGTCGCCAGAGTTGCCTCGGCGTGGCGCTCGGTCATCTCCTCGTTGGCCTCGACCCCCGCCACGCATTTCTCGTTGAGGAGGCGCGAAGCGGAGGCGAGCAGCATGATCGAGTCGAGCAGGTTTCGTGCGATCAGCGGCACCCGCACGTTTAGCTCGAACTGGCCCTGGCTGCCGGCGACGGTGATCGCGGTGTCGTTGCCGATCACCTGGGCGGCGACCTGGATGACGACCTCGGGGATCACCGGGTTGACCTTGCCCGGCATGATCGAGGAGCCCTTCTGCAGCTCGGGCAGGCGCAGCTCGGCAAGGCCAGCGCGCGGGCCGGAGCCCATCAGGGCCAGGTCGTTGGCGATCTTGTTGAGCGAGACGGCGTAGACCTTGAGCGCGCCGGAGAGCTCGACCAGAGCGTCGCGGTTGCCCTGTGCCTCGAAGGGGTCGAGCGGCTCGGAGATCCCCAGGCCGGTGTCCTCGGCGAGCTTCTCGCGCACCTTCGCGGCGAACTCCGGATGCGTGTTGAGGCCGGTGCCGGTTGCGGTGCCGCCGAGTGGGATCTGGCCGACCCGCCGCAGCGTCCCCTCGACCCGCTGGATGCCGAGCCGCACCTGCGCCGCGTAACCGCCGAACTCCTGGCCCAGGGTCACCGGCACCGCGTCCATCAGGTGGGTGCGGCCGGCCTTGACGACGTCGGCGAAGCGCTCGGCCTTCTCGCCCAGCGCCGCCTGCAGCGCGTCCATCGCCGGCAGGAGGTCATGGGTCACCTCGTCCAGCGCCGCCAGGTGGACGGCGGAGGGGAAGACGTCGTTGGAGGACTGGCCCATGTTGACGTGGTCGTTGGGATGGGCCGCGTCGCCGGCGAGATTGGCGATCACCTCGTTGGCGTTCATGTTCGAGGAGGTGCCGGAGCCGGTTTGGAAGACGTCGACCGGGAACTGGTCGTCGTGCTCACCAGCGGCGACCGCGTCGCCGGCGTCGGCGATCCGCGCCGCCAGGTCGCCGTCGAGCCCGCCCAGCTCGCCGTTCGTCCGCGCGGCGGCAGCCTTCAGC
>JBAREU010000265.1:0-2226 GCA_049796515.1 Solirubrobacterales bacterium | reverse complement strand
GCGCACCTCGGTCGCGGTCAAGCCAGCCTCCTCGGCGGCTGCGCCGACCAGCGTCGCCTGCTCGGGCGGCTCGCCCAGCGGCGCGGCGGCATCGCCGAGGCGGAATGCGAGGGCGGTGATGTTGTCGCGCCCACCAGCGGCGTTGGCCTCGTCGACCAGCGTCCGCACCGCCTCCCGCATCGAGCTGGCGTTGGCGAGGACGGCGGTGATGCGTGCCTCGTCGACCATCGTCGTCAGGCCGTCCGAGCAGAGCAGGAAGACGTCGCCGGGAGCTGCGGGCACGGTCTGCAGGTCGACCTCGACCTCGGGCTCGGGGCCGAGGGCGCGGGTGATGATCGAGCGCTGCGGGTGGTCCTCGGCCTGGGCATCGGTGATCTGCCCCTTGCGACGCATCTCCTCGACCAGCGAGTGGTCGCGGGTGAGCTGTTCGAGTTTGCCGCGCCGCAGGCGGTAGGCGCGGCTGTCGCCGACGTGACCGATACCTACCTCTTCCTCGCTCGGGTCGACGATCGCGGCGGTGATCGTCGTGCCCATCCCCGCCCGCGAGGGGTCGGCCCGCGCCAACTCGTGGATGCGGCGGTTCGCCTCCTCGATCGTCTCGCGCAGGAAGCGCTCGGGCGGTCCCTCTGGCAGGTCGCGGTCGAAGGCGTCGGCGGCGGCCTTCGAGGCGACCTCGCCGGCCTGAGCTCCGCCCATGCCGTCGGCGACAACGAAGATCGGCGCACGGACGAAGAGGGAGTCCTCGTTCTCGCTGCGCTGGCGACCGGTGTCGCTGCGAAACGCCTGGTCGTCGACGCGCAGCATCAGGCCCCCGCCTCGAACCTGAACTCGGTGTCGCCGATCCGCACGACGTCGCCGTCGATCAGCTCTGCCTCCCCGTGCAGGGTGGCGTCGTTGAGCAGGGTGCCGTTAGTCGAGCTCATATCTTCGACGTAGGCGCGGCCCTCACGGGAGAAGATCCTCGCGTGCAGGCCGGAGGCGTAGCGGTCCTCGATCCGCAAGTCCGCATCCCCCGAGCGGCCGATCGAGAGCCCGCCGATCAGGTCGAAGCGCTCGCCCTCCCGCAGGCCGCCGCCACGCAGCGCCACCAGCCAGGCTTCGCCGCCTGCCGCGGCGCCGTCAAACGCCGGCACCGGGTGGAAGCCGGTCGCGTCTGGGGCGGGCGCCACCGTGCCGCGCAGGTCCTTCAGCGCGCTGCGCGCGATCCAGAGCAGGAAGAGGTAGAGGACGGCGAGAAAGCCGAACTTCAATGCGACAGAGATCGGGTCGTAATCCACTCGCTCAGCACCCTAGAGCCAACTGAGGCGCTACTGCTCGACGTCGAAGCGGAAGGTCGTCGTGCCCAGGGTGACCTGGTCGCCGGGCCGCAGGCGGGTCGAGCCGACACGGCGGCCGTTGACCTTGATCCCGTTGGTCGAGCCAAGGTCGGCGATCGTCCACTCGCCCGCCGCAGAGCGGCGCAGTTCGGCGTGGTGGCGGGAGACGTTGGGGTCGCGCAGGACGCAATCAGCGTCACGCGAGCGACCGATCGTCGCCCGCGCATCGTCGAGCACGTAGCGACGGTCATCGAGGGTGACGACCGCGCGGCTGACGACCTCGGCCCGGTGCGACGGGCTCGCAGCGGGCGGCTGCGCGTTGCGCACGGCCGAGTAGACCATCGTCTGGCCCTCCTCCCCCTGGCTGGGGGGCTCGCCCTCATGAGCGGGCGGCTTGACCAGCCGCGTTTGGATCCCGAACTCGCCCAGCCGCAGGCGCTCGTCGGTCTCGAAGGCGACCGTGGGTCGAGTCAGCAGGTCATAGCTGCGGCGGCGGGCGTGCTCGAGCAGGTAGCCGGAGAGCTCTTGCTCGAGCGATCGCTCGTAGCCTTCGAGCCGGGTGCGGTCCTTGCCCGAGAGGTAGACGGTGTACTCATTGGGGACGTAGACGCGGGCGACGCCCGCGGTCTTGTGGGAGTCCATCTCCTTGGCCAGTTTGCGGGCGAGCTCGACCGGCTGCACCTCCGAGCTGAAGGCGCGGCTGAAAACCCCCTCGACGAGGCCTTCGATCCGACTCTCGAGGCTGCGTAGGACGCTGATCGGGAAATCCTAGGGCAGGAGTGCTCCGTGGCCCAGGGCGAGCCAGGCGCCGAGCACCGCGGCGACGGCGACGGCGCCGAGCCTCAGCCCGAGCGGGGCGCCGGGTTGCGGAAGATCGTTGGCGAGGCGGTCGAGCGAGGTCTCGATGGCC
>JBAREU010000264.1:0-1858 GCA_049796515.1 Solirubrobacterales bacterium | reverse complement strand
ACGCGGTCCTCATCGGCGAGCCGGGCGTGGGCAAGACCGCCATCGTCGAGGGCCTGGCGCAGAAGGTCGTCTACGGAGACGTCCCCCATTTCCTCGCCGACAAGCGCCTGCTCGCGCTCGACATCTCGCTGATCGTCGCCGGCACGAAGTACCGCGGCCAGTTCGAGGAGCGGCTCAAGACGATCATGCGGGAGCTCACCGAGACCCCGAACATCATCATCTTCATCGACGAGCTGCACACGCTCGTCGGCGCCGGCTCCGCCGAGGGCTCGCTCGACGCGGCCAACATTCTGAAGCCGGCGCTGTCGCGCGGCGAGATCCAGTGCATCGGCGCGACGACACCCTCGGAGTACCGCAAGCACATCGAGAAGGACCGGGCGCTCGAGCGGCGCTTCCAGGCGGTCAAGGTCGCCTCGCCCACGGAGCTCGAGACGGTCGAGATCCTGCGCGGGGTGAAGGAGCGCTACGAGAAGTTCCACAACGTGCTCTACCTCGACGAGGCGATCGAGGCGGCGGTCTACCAGTCGAGCCGCTACATCACCGACCGCTTCCTGCCCGACAAGGCGATCGACCTGATCGACGAGGCCGGCAGCCGCGTCAAGCTGCGCGAGTCGGGGGCGCCGTCGCTCGTGCCGGAGCTCTCGGGCCGCGTGCGCGTGGTGCTCGAGGCCGAGGCCGAGGGCCGCGGCGGCTTCTTCCGGGAGGAGGAAGCCTCGAGCCAGCCGGTGCACGTGCTCTCCGAGCAGTGGACGCTGGGCGGCGAAGGCCGCCACGCGGTGGGCAAGGGCGACATCGACGAGGTGGTCTCGCGCTGGACGGGCATCCCGATCACGTCGCTCAAGGAAGAGGAATCCGAGAAGCTCCTGCGCATGGAGCAGGAGCTTCACCGCCGGATCGTCTCGCAGGACGGCGCGATCAGCGCGGTCGCGCGGGCGATCCGCCGCACGCGCGCTGGGCTCAAGAACCCGAACCGCCCGGTCGGCTCGTTCCTGTTCCTGGGCCCGACCGGCGTCGGCAAGACCGAGGTGGCGCGCGGCCTCGCCGCGTTCCTGTTCGGCAGCGAGCGGGCGCTCGTGCGCTTCGACATGTCGGAGTACATGGAGAAGCATTCGGTCTCCAAGCTGATCGGCTCGCCGCCCGGCTACGTCGGTCACGACGAGGGCGGCCAGCTCACCGAGCGCGTCAAGCGCAACCCCTACTGCGTCGTGCTGCTCGACGAGATCGAGAAGGCGCACCCGGACACCTTCAACGTGCTGCTGCAGGTGTTCGAGGACGGCCACCTCACCGACGGCATCGGCAACACCGTCGACTTCAAGAACACCCTGCTGATCATGACCTCCAACATCGGAGCGCGCTTCATCGAGAAGAAGGGCCGCATGGGCTTCGCCGCCGGCGGCAGCGCCGAGGTGGTCCAGGCGACGAACGAGATGGTGATGGGCGAGGTGAAGCGCACCTTCAACCCCGAGTTCATCAACCGCATCGACGAGATCATCATCTTCGACGCGCTCACCGATCCCGACCTGATCGCGATCACGCGCCTGCTGGTGGAGCAGCTCAACCAGAACCTGAAGGAGAAGGGGATCGTGATCTCGATCGGCGACGACGCGATCGAGTGGCTGCTCGCCCGCACGCTCGGCGACCGCAGCTACGGCGCCCGGCCGCTGCGGCGCGCGATCCAGCGCCACGTCGAGGACGCCCTGTCGGAAGCGTTCATCCGTGGCCGGATCCGGGGCGGCCGTCCGATCGCCGTGGGGGTAAAGGACGGAGGGCTGTGGTACCAGCAGGACGAACGAGGCGGGACGCTGTCGTCGTGACGCGGTCGCTCGCCGTCATCCTCCTCCTCGGGCTGGTCTCGGGC
>JBAREU010000263.1:0-16411 GCA_049796515.1 Solirubrobacterales bacterium | reverse complement strand
TGCGCGCCCCGCGCAGCACCTCCTCGCCTTCCGGCGTGTGCGAGACGGCACCGGCGAGCAGCGCCACCGCGAGGCGGCGGTCCTGTTTGCGCGCCGCGTGGACGAGCCGCCGAGCGTTGCGCCCGTGGGCCCGCCCCGACGAGTTGACCAGCAGGCCGAGCAGTCGCTTCGTCTCCGGCCAGCGTTGCACGGCGTACTCTTCGTGCAGCTCACGGGTGTAGGAGGCGAGCCGCCAGACCCACGCTTGGGCCTGGTCGCGGCGGCCGATCCGTTTGTCGACCAGCGCCTGCAGCAAGGTTTTGGTTCCCGCCCGCTTGTCGTCGCGGCTCCAGGTGCCGACGATGTCGATCGCGTCGTCGAAGGCATCGGGATCGCGCAGGTCGGCGATCTCGGCAAGCGCTTTCAGCCGCAGCTGCGAGTTGCGGTTGCGCTGCACGCAGGTCAGCAGGAAGCGGCGGCGCAGCTCCTTGGTGCGGTCGTTCTGCAGCATCGAGCGCGCCCGCCGCCAGTTCTGCGGGTTGACCCGCGCGCCCGCCAACGCTGCCCAAGCGTGCTGCTCGGGGTAATCGAGGTTCTCGACCGCGATCCGCCACAGCTCGCGTTCGAGCACCTGAGTGCGTCGTTCGGAGTCCTGGGAGACGGGCACGATCCGGCGCTCGACCCGCACCCGCCGGCCACGGCCACGGCGCACCGGCCCGACGACGATCGCGCCGCCGCGGTAGACGTCGCGGTCGAGCAGGCTGTGCAGGGTGACGATCGTCTCGTCATGGGTGGTGGCGGGGTGGACGAAGTCGATGACCAGACCCGCCTCCTTGCCCGGCGCCCGCCGGGTGACGCGTCCCACGCGCTGCTGGTAGATGCGGCGCGAGGCGGTCGGCGCGAGGTGCATGCAGATCGTCGCCCGCGGCGAGTTCCAGCCCTCGGCGAGCAGCATCGCGTTGCAGAGCACGTCGACCTCGCCGCGCTCGAAGGCGGCGAGTATCTCCGCCAGTTCCCGCTTCGGCGTCTCACCGGAGACGGCACGGGCGACGATCCCGGCGTTCTGGAACGCTTTCGCCACGTTCTTCGCGTGCTGCACGCCAGCGGTGTAGAGGACGCCCGGGGTCTTGCTGAAGCGCGTCTTGTAGAGGTCGGCGATCGCGACGTTGAAGGGCTCCTGATCGAGCAGCGCGGCCAGCTCCTCCTGGTCGAAGTCCTGGTCCACCTCGCCTTTGCGCAGCGGCACCTTGGCGATCGTCCGCACCCCCGGCCCCGGTGGAATACGCATGCAGCGCAACGGCGCGATCACGCCGCGTCGCGCCGCCTGAGCGAGGTCGAAGCGCGACGTCTGGGTCGGGAAGAGGTCGGCGACGTGGCGGGCGATCAGCGCCCCGGTCGCGGTCATGCCAATGAAGACGGGGCCGGTCCAGGCGCGGATACAGGCGCTCGTTTTCTCTCCCAGCGCGGTGTGCGCCTCGTCGCAGATCACGATCGAGTAGGCGTCGGAGACCTGCTTGTGGTTGCGCACGAACCACTGGTAGGTCTCGACCGTGACCGGCCCTTCGGCGTCGTCACGGTCGCCGAGCAGCGGCGGTCGCAGGCGCTCCTTGTAGCCCCGGTCGGAGATCTCGCCGATGAACTGTTCGACCAGGTTGCGACGGTGGGTGAGGATGAGGACGCCGCCGGTGCGGGTGGCGTCGATGAACCCGACCGCGGCAACGGTCTTGCCGGCGCCGGTCGCGTGCTCGAACCAGAAGCGACGAGCGGCGCCGGGATCCTCGGCGGCCTCGGCGACGGTCTCCTCGTCCTCGTCCTCGGCCGGCTCTTCCTCCCAGTCTTGGGGCTCCTCGTCCGGCGCCAGCTCCTCCGGCTCGTCCTCGTCCTCGTCGGCGCCCTTGCCGTCATCGGAGGACCCTTCAACCTCCGCGGCGACCGGCCCGGCGCCGTTTTCGGCCGCCGTCTGCTGCTCGGACATCAGCTCGGTCAGGGTGCCCGACAGCGCGTCGACCTGGTGGGGATTGAGTTCGGCGCCGTCGCGCAGCTTCGGTGGCTCGTCGGCCAGCAGCCGCTCCAGGCCGAGCAGCAGCGAGAAGTCGCGGCGCCACTGGATCGAGGGATGCTCGGCGCCTTCGTCCAGCTCCTTCAGCGCCGCGTCGAGAGCGCGGCGGCGGGCGGTGCCGGGAGCCAGCGCCTCGGGCCCCTCGCCGTCGAGCAGCAGGGCCTCGCGGGCAAACTCAGCCACCCGCTCAATGTCGGCACTTGAGGGAACTGCCGCTGACGCGGCAACTTCGCTGGTCTTGGCCATAAAGGCTTGTGCGCTTTCGTTCCGCAGCGACGCGCGTGCGTGCCGCCGGAAGACTTGGTGAGGATGCCGGGAGTTCGGATCTCTCCCTCCCCGGCGATCTCAAGCGGTTCGGATACAGCGAACCAGACATCCTTATTGTAGACAACGCGGACAGATGAACGGTTCCAAAGCCCGTACTTACCGATGACGCGCCTGACTCGGCGCCTTCTCGTCCTCCTCGTAGCGACCCTCGCGATCGGCGGCTGTGGCTCTCAGAACGATGGGAACGGGGGGGCGCACCCGGACTACGCGCAGGCGCTGGCCGGGGCTCCGGCGCGCCTGGCGGCCCTGCACGAGCAGGCGAACGAGTTGCTGCCGGGCGGCATCGACGTCTATGAGAAGCGAATCGCCGCGCTGCGCGGCTACCCGGTCGTCGTCAACGTCTGGGCGTCGTGGTGCGGGCCGTGTCGCTTCGAGTTCCCCCACTTCCAGCGCGCCGCGGCGGACTACGGCAAGCGGGTGGCCTTTCTCGCCATCGACAGCGAGGACTCCGACGACGCTGCAAGCACGTTCCTGCGCGAAGCGCCGGTTCCCTACCCTAGCTACACGGATCCGGACAAAGAGATCGCCGACTCGATCGGGGCCTCGCTTGGCTTCCCCGACACCGCTTTCTATGACCGCAGCGGCGAGCTCGTCTACCTCAAACAGGGGCCGTACGACGACGAGACGGAGCTGCGGGCCGACATCCAGCGCTTCGCCCTCGGCGGCAGCGCCAAAGGCGGATAATCGGAGCCATGGACCTGTACGTCGTCATCGCCCTGCTCGGGGTCGCGCTGCTGCTGGCGGAGCTGTTGCTGCCGACCGGCGGCGTCCTCGCCGTGCTCGGCGCGGCGGGCCTGGTCGCCGGTGGGGTGATTGCGCTCACCGCCGAATCCGACTCGAGCGCCAGTGAGTGGGCCGGGCCGGCGCTAATCACGCTCGGTGTCCTTTCCGCGATCAGCGTCTACTTCATCAGCCGCAAGGTGCTGGCCGCCCACCGCGAGCAACCGATCCGCGCCGGTCACGAGGAGCTGATCGGCGCTCCAGCCGAGGTGCGCACCTCGCTTGACCCCGAGGGTCAGGTGTGGATCGAGGGCGCTCTGTGGCGAGCGCGCCTCGCCGGCGACGGTGGACCGCTGCGGCCGGGGGATAGAGTCACGGTCGAGGCGGTCGAGGGCCTGACGCTGACAGTGCGGCCCGGGCTGCCGTCCGAGTCCCCGGCGGAAGGAGCAGGCTGATGGCAGCATTGGTGGTTCTGGCCGTCCTGGTGATCTTCGCGGCGATCGCGCTCGGATCCTCGGTGCGGGTCCTGCGCGAGTACGAGCGCGGCGTGATTTTCCGGCTCGGCCGGCTGATCGCCACCAAGGGACCCGGCCTGATCCTGCTGATCCCATTCATCGACCGGATGGAACGGGTCGACCTGCGCACGGTGACGCTCAACATCCCGCCGCAGGAGGTGATCACGCGCGACAACGTCCCCTCCAGCGTCAACGCGGTCGCCTACTTCCGCGTCGTCGATGCCAACCGGTCGATCGTAGAGGTCGAGAACTACCTGCTGGCGACGTCGCAGATCGCCCAGACGGCGCTGCGCTCGGTGCTCGGCAAGGCCGAACTGGACCAGCTGCTCTCCGAGCGCGAGCGACTCAACGAAGAGCTGCAGACGATCATCGACGAGTCGACCGAGCCCTGGGGCGTGAAGGTGACCGCGGTCGAGATCAAGGACGTCGAGATCCCCGAGCAGATGCAACGGGCGATGGCGCGCCAGGCCGAGGCCGAGCGCGAGCGCCGCGCCAAGATCATCAACTCCGAGGGCGAGTACCAGGCGGCGCAGAAGCTCACCGACGCCGCCGACATCATCAGCACCAACCCGGCTTCGCTGCAGCTGCGCTATCTGCAGACGCTGTTGGAGATCGGCAGCAACCAGAACACGACGATCGTCTTCCCGCTGCCAATGGATGTGCTCAAACCGTTCCTCGACGCGACCGGGGGCGGCGACGGATCGCAATCGCCGCCGAGTTGAGCTCGCCCGAAATCCGCATCGACCAGCTGACCGGGCTGCGGACGCTCCTCGCGCCCGGCCGCGCCGACCGCCCACACGGATTCGAACGGGCGGGTCGCGACGAGACGGGCGCCGAGAGCTGCCCGTTCTGCGAGGGACGGGAGGAGAAGACGCCCCCAGAGGTGTACGCCGTGCGCCCGGGAGGCGGCGAGCCAGACACGCCGGGGTGGACGAGCCGGGTCGTGCCGAACCTGTATCCCGCACTGGGGGAGGGCGAAAACAAGAGCGCCGAGCCGCGTAGTGGCGAAGCCGGCGCCTTCGCCAGCTCCGGCGACCCCTTGCTGGAGTCGCGCCGAGCCGGCGAGCCCGACCTCTTCGCCTCGCGCCCCGCGGTCGGCGCCCACGAGGTGATCGTCAACGCGCCGGAGCACGTCACCGCGATGGCCGAGCTGAGCGAGGAGCGCTTCCTCGCCGCGATCGCCACCTGGCGCGAGCGAATCCGAGCCCACGCCGACGCCGCCTACGTCCAGCTCGTCGTCAACGAGGGTGCCGGCGCCGGCGCGTCCCTACCCCACACTCATGCCCAGCTCTACGCCCTGCCGTTCGTTCCGGCGGCGGTGGCGCGCGAGCGCGAGCGGGCGGGTGCCTATGGCGAACGGACCGCCGGCGGGGGGCTGCTCAGCGACGTCCTGGTCGAGGAGGTGCGGCGGCGCGAGCGGCTGGTCGCGATTGACGAGGAGGCGGCGCTGATCTGCCCCTGGGCCTCGCGCACCCCCTACGAGCTGCGGGTGGTGCCGCGGCGCGAGCTGGCGCGCTTCGAGGAGGACACGACGGGTGCGGCGATGATCCGCACCGCGCTGCGCCTCCTTGCCAAGCGCTTCGACGGCCCGCCCGAGCTGAACCTCTGGGTCTGCACCGCACCGCGCGGCAGCGAGAGCTTCCACTGGCACGTCGACATCGCCCCACGGCTCACGATCAAGGCCGGCTTCGAGCTCGGCACCGGCGTCGACATCAACATCTACCCGCCCGAGCGCGCCGCGGCCGACCTGCGCGAGTGCCTCTGATGCCGCCGAACCCGCGCCCGATCCCCCGCTTCATCGCCGACTCCACCCAGGAGGGAATCCCCCACGGGCGCTTCGCCGAACGCCTCGCCGGCGAGTTCCGCAGCGCTTGCGAGGGGATCGGGGATCTGCCCAAGGGCGTACCGATCCCGGAGGAGGTCGCCTGGTTCCCCGAGCGGGCCTGGGGCGGACGCGTCTGGGTGCCGGCGACCGCACGGACCGAGAGCCCAGAGAGCGCGCTGGAGCTGTTCGGCCACGTCTCCTACGTCCAGCCGGAGGAGGGCGAGCCGGCGGAGTTCCAAGCCACCGCCGACTTCACCGATGTCCTCGCGGAGGACAACCCGGACTGGCGCATCGATCTCAACGATGACGTGATCGGCCGTTGGCGGGGAGAGAACAGCCGCGCCGGCGCAGTTACCCTCGTCTGGGGACAACCCCTCGTCCAGGGGGCCGTCGCCGCAACCGCGGAGCTGGACCTGGAGACCGTGGACCAGGAAGTCGTCTCCGATGGACGCTTCACGCTGATCGCCCTCGACGCGCTGAAAGGCTACGGCGACGACGTCTTCCTCCAGGTCAAGCTCTGGAGCCGGCGCGCCCAGGAGCTGGCCGTGGAGAGCCTCTACGCCTGAGGCGTGCTCGGCTCGCCAAGTGCCTCGCGCAGCTGCCGCACCTGCTCTCGCAGCTCATCGAGCTCTCGCTCGAGTCGC
Organism: Solirubrobacterales bacterium; assembly: GCA_049796515.1. Classification (GTDB taxonomy): domain Bacteria; phylum Actinomycetota; class Thermoleophilia; order Solirubrobacterales; family 70-9; genus VRUE01. Next base: position 10,342 of record JBAREU010000263.1, on the reverse strand, counting down.
TCAAGTCGATCCTCGGCGGGAGCGTCGCCGGGCACGGCCTCCGAGGGGGGCGACGTCGGCCTCGCAGGCTCGTCGACCTGCTCCGGCTCACCGCCCAAGAGCTGGCGGTAGCGCTCCTCCTTCTGCCCCGGCCGGCGTACCAGGCGCTCGACATGGCCGCGCTCGACCAGGCTCTCCAACGCCTCGTGTACGGCAGCGAGATCGGCAAAGGGGTGCAGCCGATCCGCCCGCTGTTTCAGCTCGCCCGGCGTCTGCGTCCCGCGCAGCATCAGCACCGCGAGCAGCGAGAGCTCGGCGGGGTCGAGGCCCAAGGCATCGTCGAGCAGGTGCCGGTACTTGCGGGCACGGCTGCCGGCACCGCTCGCCAGGCGCGTCCAACCTCGCAGCGCCGTGCGGCGCAGCGCATCGACCACCGTTGCCTCGTCGTACTCGACCACGGGGTCTCGGTTCGTCGCCTGATTGCAGGCCAGCCGCAGCGCATTGAGCGAGAGTGGGTAGGCGTCGGGGGTCGTCCGCTGCTTCTCGAGCAGGCAGGCAACCACCCTGATCTCGACGGCATCGGCCTCCATCGCGCCAATGCTAGGCGGCCCTATCGGCCGGTGCCCCCACGGCGGGGGCGGCTCGAGCGCGGGATCCTCACGCACTTGACCTTGTCGCGAATTCGTTTCCTGCGGAAGCCTTTCCGGCAGATCCTGACGCAACGAGACCTGCCGTCGATCGTGCGGCGACGGAATCCTTTCCCGCAAGGCGGTGGGGACGGCGGCGCGGGTGGGGCACTCACCGGCGACTGTGGGACGGCGGTCGCCGGTGCTGGTTCAGGTTCCAGTGGGGGCGGCGGAGTGGCGGCCGTGAATTCGACGTCATCGCCCTCGGCGGTGCCGGCGTTGGTCGTGATTACCAACCGGTAGTGGTAGGTGGTGCTGGGCAGCAGTCCCGATGCAGCGGCGCTCTCGGCCACGTCGGTGGTGGCGGTGCCGGGCGGGACCGCACAAGAAAGACTGGATCCATAGCTCACGCTGACGCCGAAGTCGAAATGACAATCGGCGACCGAGCCGCCGAGCGGATTCACCTTGCCCCTGAGCGTGGCGGTTGTCGCGGTCACGGGGAGGGGTGATTCTGTCGTCGCCGTTGGGGCGACTTCCGGAAGAGTCTCGAACATTGCGCTGCCGCTACTGACCGAGCCTGCGTAGCTGGTCGCGGTCACCCGGTAGCGATAGTCCGTGGCGGGATCGAGACCCGGTGCTTTGACCTCGAGTGCACTGTTGCCCAAGCCATCGGGTTTCGTCGGACAGGGCAGCTCGGTGGCGTTGGTGAAGCCATTGGTTTGAAAATCGGCCTCATTGGTGTACTCGAACTTGCATTCGAGTACGGCGTGGCCGTTCGCGTTCACCGTGGCTTTCAGCGTTGCGGTGATCTGGCCGACCGCCGAAGCGGGTTTGATCGCGGCTGTCGGTGGATCGATCGTCGTCTTTTCGAAAACGAGGAGCTTGTTGGTCCCCACTACGTAGAGCTTGTGCGTGGCTCCGTTCACCGCCAATTGATAGGCGGCGAGTGTGCCCGCCCCCGCCTGCGCGTTGGGGAGGAGGCCGCCGGCGAAATCGTCGTACTGGGTTCCAGACGAGTCGTAGGCGACGATGTGGTAACCCATCCCCCCGGGCATGTCACCCACCAGCACGTCGCCCGTCGCGGGGTCGACGGCAACTGCCCCCGCCCCGCGACCACTCTGCAGCGTCGATGCAAACGCGTACGAGCCCCCCGACCGTGTCAGCTTGACGACACGGTCAGGATTTACATCGGCCACATAGAGATCGTCCGTGGAGGTCAGAGCGACGCTGGCGGGATTGCCGAAGGCGCCACCCGGACACCCCCCGCAGATGACTTCCTCCACGAGCACACCGCTTGAATTGAAGATCTGCACGGAGTGCGTGCTGACATTGGGATAGAAGACGTTGCCTACTGAGTCGGTGGCGATATCCGGCAGAGAGGCGGTGTAAGGCAGGACCGAAGAGCCCGAGAGCGCTCCCGAGGATGAGAACCGATCCAGTTTCGACGTACCGAACGTGCCGAACGGCGATTCTATTTTCATCTGAGCGCCGTAAAAACCACTCGTCAAGGGATTGAAGGCAACGCCCGAATAGAAACCGTTCCCGGCGGCGAAGACGCCGTCGGCCGAGAGGTCGCTGTTGAATCGATTGATCTGGCCCGGGGCTTGGGCGGATAAGTCCGTGCTCAGGATCGCGACATAGATGTCCTGCGTCGTGGGGTCTATCGCGATCCCGCGTGGTGCTCCGGCGAGGGCAAGGGAGAGTTTCGTCGCATCTGGCTCGTACCCGATCGCGGCGCGAGCAGGAGATGCCGCGATTGCCGCGATCGAGACGATCGCGAGGAGAAGTGCCAGCTTCGTGTGGCGATCCCTCACGCTTCGCATACCCCCAACGTTTGTCGTGCTCGGACAACCGGCCCCCGAACCGGCTGTCCGAGCACAGCCTCTATTTGCCTACGGGGCGGTTACCGCCCAGGTGCCCGCATTACCCGTACCGGGGGTGCCCAGGTAGGTGAGAATCGCCCCTACAGGGCTCGGTATAGCCGCCTGGAGTTCCAGGCCCGATTCTTCAGCCGTGTAGAGACAGAGCTTGCCTTTCGCGGCTTTCGGGAAGACCACGCTCCCCGGGCACTCCGCCGCGCTTTCCTGGCCTTCTTTTCCTTTTTTGACGATGACGATCTCCGGCGGCAGCGGCAGCGAGAAGCCGAAGGAGATCGAGGCTGCAGCGACCCCTTTGCCGAGGCCCAGGTCGGGACCGGCGCCAGCAACCCAGGTGCCACCCAGGGACTCACCGCTGGGCAGGAAGCCGCCTGCCGTCCAAGGACTACCGGTATCGCCCTTGGGGCCCGGCTCACCCTTCACGCCCTGTGGCCCCTCGGGTCCTCTGGCGCCACGTTTCCCCCTCGGGCCTCTGGGCCCTCGTTTCCCTTTCGCTTTGCCTTTCTTCGAAGCCTGGGCCGGGCCTTCGACGTAGTCCTTGGCCGCAAAGGCCCCACCGGTCATCGCGAAGACGAGCGCCATCACCGCGATCGCGGTGGGCAGGCTCAGGTTCCTGCGGATTGCTTTCAGCATCGGTTGTACGCCTCCCTGTCTATCGAGTTCTCGACGCCCCAACTCAACCGAGAGCGCCAGGCGACACGGCCGTCCTTGGCCGATGTTCCTAGTGTCTCTTCGTCGAGACCCGGCGCAAGGGGCTTGGACGCACTTTTTCCGACACTTAACAGTGTGGAACACAGACAGTTCTAAAACGTGACACTGGTCGTACCAATTTGCTCAGGGTGTCGCGTCGAGACTCAGGGCCTTCCGCCGACCTGCGCAATGCTCCAGTGATCAACCCCAAGGCAGCCCGCCCCTATCTGCCCCGCCCTCCGCTACCGTGTGCCCATGGCATCAATCCAACGGCCGGACAAGCCGTCGCGAGACGCTGCGGCCGAGGCCGAGGCGGTCCGAGTGCAACGTCTACGGGCGGACGCTCAACGCCCCATGGACGTGAACTTGGCGGAGACGATTGCCCTGAGCCACAAGCTACTCGAATTCGCCGGCGTAGCCCGCAAAGGGTGAGCTCCCCAGCCTTTGATCAGATTCTCCGCCAACTGACGGACGCGGAAGTTGAGTTTGTCGTCGTTGGTGGCCTCGCTCTCGGCGCCTGGGGGGTGGTCCGCGGTACGAAGGACGTGGACATCGTTGTTGCTCCAGATTCCGAGAACCTCAGGCGAGTGGCGGCCGTCGCGGTGGCCCTTCACGGACATGTGCAAACCGGCGAGTCCTTCTTCAGCAGCCATCTGTCGATCACGGGCCAGCTCGCCAACGGCAAGCAGGTTGCCATCGAGACCGACCTTGGCCGTTTGGACGTTGTCCAAGGGCTCGACGGCGTTCCTCGCTACGAAGAGCTGCGTGCGAGAGCCGCCGAGGCAGACGTTCTCGGCATCAAAGTCTTCGTTTGCTCAGTCGAGGACCTGAGAGCAATGAAGCAGGCGGCAGGTAGAACGCGTGATCAGGCGGACTTGGAGGACCTCGATGCGGCGGGCCATTAGCTCTACGATTAATCGATCCAGCCCCGATAGCTCAGCTGGATAGAGCGACTCCCTCCTAAGGAGTAGGCCGCTGGTTCGAATCCAGCTCGGGGCGTTCCTGCGCTGACGAGGGGGTACTGCAATGAAAACGGCCCGGGCTGAGCCGGGCCGTTTCTGCTTCAAGGGAGTGCTTGGCTTACTTGGCCTTGCCCTTCCCCCCACACTGCGCCCGCATCACCGGGTTGGCGCTCAGCTGCTTGCCGTTGTGGCCGCTGAACTGGACGTTGGCCTTCGACTTCTTGGCGCAGAGGTCGCGGCTGTTGACGATCAGGCCCTTTTTGGCGCCTTGCATCCTCAGGACGACTTTGGAAAGCGGTGCGTCGGGTGAGTTCTCCACAGTGGCCCTGATCCCACCCTTGGCGGAGTCGATCCGGGTGGATACCTCGACATCGACCAATCCGTGCAGGTCGAAGACCAGGTCGGGGAGCTTGTGGTTTGAGGATCTGAGCCAGACGGGTCCGGCAAGCGGCTCCTCGAGAAGCGGGGTCCAGGCTCTGATGAAGCCGTAGCGGGCGTTCTCGGGACAGGCGTCAGCGGCGAACTGCACCCTGGTGCAGATCGTCTTGATGTGGGCCTGGTCGAGGAAGGCCGAGCGCGGTAGTCGGACGACCAGTCCCTCGACGTTGGCATCGCCTTTCCTCGGCGTGTAGGTCGCGGTAAGGCCCGGGTGCCCTCCTCGTTTGGTCCCGCCTTTGAGATTCAGGGCGAGCTTCGGTTTGAAGCCGAGGTTCAGGCAGTTGGCCGCCTGGTAGCGGGTCGAGAGGGCCGCGGGCACGTCGTCTGCTGGATCGAGGACGTTCAGGTAGGACCCAAACAGGGTCGCTTTGGCGCTCGATTCATCGCAGCTCGTCGGGTTGAGCGTGAAGTTCGGCCGATCGACGTAGACACGCAGATCGCGAACCTTGAGCACGATCCCCTTGAGGATGTGGGGGATCGGATCCGATGCCGCCCCGTCGACCTCGACTTCAGCCGTTTTCGGGTTGAGGTCGAGACCGAGTCTGACGACGACGGTTCCCGCGTCGAAGGGTCCGGCAAGCGCGGGAGTCACAGAGATCACGCTCAAGGGCGCGCCTTTGTAGGGGCCGCCAAGATAGACGTAGCCCTTTACGTAGGTCAGGGCCGATCCCACTCCCGCTCCGGCCAGGGTGTGGCCGATCAGCGAGTTGGCGGGACAGCTCGTTGAAGCGAGCTCCTCCCTTGCCGTCTTTGCCTTGGCGACATCCACTGCGGAGTCGGGGCATTTGCTCACTCCGGCCAGCGATCCCAATACTCCCGGAGGCAGGACGGAGGAGAACTTGGTCATGTTCTGTTCGCCGTCTTCCCTCAGCAAGCGCATGTTGAAGGGGCTGAAGCTGCCGGCGTTGTTGTTGATCGAGCCCGCCTCGAAGTCGGGGGCAAAGGGCGGGATGCCTCCCGGTGGGCAGGAGCCACCTCCCTTTCCTCTGGTGATCTGGAAGTCGGAGAGGATCGTCCTCGGGTTGCTTGGATCTGAGCGGGGGTAGAACTGGGCCTCGGTCGTGTAGGTGCCGCAGGCCGGTGGGGTGACCAGCGCCGCCCTCACCCCCTCCTTGAAGTGGAAGTTGAAGTGATTGAAGGGGAACTGGGGGATGTCGTCGAGGGTCGTCACCAGACGCCCGGTCTGCGGGTCTGGCTCGACCAGCATCGGCAGTTTGGCGATGAAGCCGAGCTTGGGGTTCTTGACGACCAAATACAGCGCGATCAGGCTGTCGAAGGGGTTCTCCGCGCCTGGGGTGGTCGTCCCCGGGTCGTCCTGTTGGGCGAGGTAGACCGCTCCCTCGATGCCTTCATCGACGATCGGCGTATCCACGTGCAGGATGCCGAGCTTCGATGGGTTGGGGCAGCCCTCGCCGGGCTCTGAGCTGAGCGTCTCCCTTGCCAGGTCAGCCGGCGTGCAGATACCGAGCCCTTCGCCGATCGAGGGGTTGATCGTGACTCCCTCGGGCAGGGTTACCACCGCTTTCTTGGTCTGCGATTCGACCAGGCCGTCTGGGTTGGTGAGACCAGAGACCGGGAAGTCGACGTTGAAGTCCAACCCCGTCCCGGTCTCAGCCGAGTCAGAAGTCGGCGTCGATTCGATGCTTGGGTTGAAGTTCAGTTTGCCGCAGCCGCTGAAGCCGATCGGGTTTGGTGGCGCTGCGTTGTCGTGGCTGATCGAGCCGCCGAAGAGCCATCTGCCCGGCTGCGTCCAGGAGTCGGCCTGGTACTTCGTCTCCACCGGCCCGACGCAGCTGCCGGGGAGGTTGAGGAGGGGTCTTTCCGCCGCGTCGGTGGGGCATTTCAGGAAGGCGAATTCTTCGAAGTTGACGTCGGCGGGGCTGGCGGCGAGGCTGAACCCCGCGTCCAGGCAGCTGCCCCGGATGGGGTCGTGCGCGGGATCGGCCGGGACGCCCCAAAGCTGGATCACCCCGCCGAAGACGACGGTCCCCTGGTAGTTTTCTTCCCCCGCGCCGATCACGTTGTACTCGCCGCCCTGCTTGACCTTGATGTCGATGATCGTCGGAATGCCGAGGGTGACGAAGCCGAGGCGCACGGCGACGCCAGGTGGCGGCTCGAGGTTGTAGATGGCGTTGTTGATCGTGAAGGAGGGCGGCGGGGACAGGAGGAAGATCCCGGCCGCCCCGACCGCCGTGCTGTCTTCGCAGCCTCCTTCGGCAGGGCCGAGGCCGAGAGTCCTTGCGATGAACTCGGTGGTCGAGCAGCGCGGCACCGCAGTCGCATCGCCCGTGAGGCCGGCGGGCTGTTCGATGATCAGGTCTCTAAGGCGCTCGTCAGGGAGGGCGCTGACGAATTCCTCCCAGGGATTTCCGCCGGGGCTGAAGTTGACCCCGAAGTACGTCGTCACCGCGAAGGGGTGAGCGCCAGCCTGGGTCAGGGGCGGGTCATCGAGGGGAAATCCCGGCGTTGAGTCCTCTTCGGAGAACTTCACGTCGAAGTTGTTGATCCCGAACTCGGCGCTCGCCGGGGCACTCGTCAGCGCACAGCAGATAAGCGCCGCGCAGATCGCCAGTGTCGCCTTGATCCCAAGCCCTCTCATCGTCCTGCCCTCCGGTTGTTGCGCTTACAGCGCTTGGCTTTCTTTTGCTTTGCCTTGCCACTTTGCCTCTTGGCTTTGCGGTTTCGGGCACGACAGCTTTTGCGCGCTTTGCTTGGGACCGGGTCTCCGGCTCCCTTGAAGCCCGCACTTGCCGGGGTGGGGTCGTTTGGCGCCGCCGGTGGGCTCTGGCAGTTGTCCCCGACGCATGGCGGTGGTGGGATCGGGCGCGGGATGCCGCCGTTGGTGCGGGCGTCATAGATGTCGATCAGGCCTTCGTCGTCTGGGTCGATGCTGTCTGAGGTCCTGATGAAGACATCACGTCCGCCATCGCTTGCGTCGATGAAGGTCGACTTCTCAGCATTGGTCCCGGTTGAGATCAGATAGAGGCAGCCGCCCGGCCTCTGGCACTCGCCGCTGCCCTGCTCGCGCCACTCATAGACGTCCTGGACTCCGTTGGTGTCCTGGGGCACCAGGGCGTCGTGGCTGTTGAAGAAGACGTGGCTGCCGTCGTCGGCGAGCGCACGCGAGACCTGGTCGCCGTGCTGGCGGGTCGGTAGCCAGGCGGCGGCGTGGAGCGGGTCGGGGTTCCCTTCTTTGCCGCCGAACGGATGGTCTTCGAGTACGTAGAAGTGGGGCATCATCATCACCCCGGTCTGCGGCCGCGCACCGCTCGGGTTGCAGGAGATGCAGTCGAGCTCCTCGGCCTCGGCGTCGTAGCGGTAGACCTCGATCGCCGCTTTGCCGTTGACGAGGCTCGTGTTGTCATAGCCAGTCAGGCTGGCGAAGGACTGGAAGACGAGGTGGCGGCCGTCGGGCGTCACCTGGCTGAAGTCGTTCGACACTTCCGCGTTGGATGCGACGGTGTAGTACCCACCCACGCCGCCGACTCGATCCGACTCAGCCAGGGTCGCGATGAAGCTTTTCGTCCCGTCATGGTCGAGGTAGAGGTTCTGCTGCCCCGCCGTGGCGCCGGACGTGAGGGCTTCCGTGGAGAGGAAGTAGACGTGCGAGAGGTCGTCGCTTGCGCCGAGCACTCCACGTCCTGGGTCGACCTCGCCCGCGATCTGGCTCGGCGTTTCGGTGTCGACGTCGAACCTGTAGAGGATGTCTTCGGCGCTGGTGACGTTGCTGTTGGTGCTGAAGAGGACCTTCGCGCCGTCTGAGCTGGCCGTCCAGTAGCTGGCCGCGTTCCCGTTCGGGACCGATTCGGAGATGGGGACCGTCGTCGTGCCGTCGATGCGGACGTAGAGCCACTTTTCCCCGGTGTTGCTTTGAGTGATCCAGAAGATCCGCGAGCCGTCGTCTGAGATCGCGTTGTCGGTCTCCCCTAGCCTCGTTTTGTAGGCGTTGACAACGAATGAGCCCTCCGTGAATTCGCCCGCCGTGCTGCTGAAGAGTTCGGCGGCGGCCGGTTCGCCGTTGGGCAGGATGCTGACCAGCTCCAGCTCGCCGTCGTGGTAGTCATAGAGCTGTCCCCGGTCTTGCCCGAAGGCCGGCGGCGCGGCATCTGAAGTCAGCCGCGCCCTGGCGGCGAACACGGTGTGGCTGCCGTCCTCCGAGAAGCCCATGAAGCCGTTGCCGCCGAACCATCTGTTGAAGTCATCCACTGGCGAGAACAGCTGGGTGGAGAGCGTCGTCAGGCCGTCGGTGGCGGTGTCGAAGAGATAGTGGTTGTAGGTGCCGGGAATCGCCTGCGGGGTGAGCGGTGGCATCGCGCCGTCGTAGAAGAAGCCGGTGGAGAGGTCCTCGGTGAAGCCCGCGAACTCCCCGTCCCTGTAGTTCGCCGCCGTCGTCGTGCCGTTGTAGACACCGTTGCCCGTGCGCGGCGGCGTGACCGCGTGCGTGCTCCAACCCGTGGCGCCGCGAGTGGCGAGAAACTGCGTCGCCCAGAGGTTGCTGGCGGCATCGCCGAAGGGCTTGCGGGAGGAATAGGCGAACCGGCCGCCGTCGAGGGCGGCCTGTTCGAGCCCCAGGGTGTTGTTGAAAAGTTCGACCGCGGGCACGACGTCGGCGCCGCTTTTGTCGATCGGGCTGACCATCTCGTAGGCGCGGCAGTCGGGCAGGGCCGCCGAGGGGCCGCCACGGCGCGACTGGTTGGGGCAGTCGGTCTTCGGTATGAAGGACTCATAGGTGTGAAAGACGGCGTCGGGCCCTGGGTTGGTCCCGGCGCCGCTGGTGGCGACGACCCGGTAGTGGTGGGTCGTCCCCGGCGTCAGCCCCTCCAGGGAGCGGGAGAGTTTGTGGGCGGTGCTGTCAGAGCCGACGGGCAACTCGGGAGTCTGCGATCCGTAGGCTCCGGTTTTCCCGTACTCGAAGTGGTAGGTGGTGGCTTCACCGTCGGGGTTCACTTCCGCCCTCAGCGTCGCCTCGCTGAAGGCGACGCTCTGTGACCAGGTGGCGACGATCGTGCTCGCGCTGGCGGGAATCGCGAGGACGAGCAGGGCGATCAGCGCGACGAGGACCGAGACCGGGAGTAGCCGTCCGGCTTTGGGCGCACCACTCCCGGTGGAGGTAGGCGAGGCACCACGGGTGGCAACCGCTCCACGGAAAATTCGGCCGAGGCCGTTGGCCTGGCGCTGGGTCGATCCCGCGGTCGATGCCTTCGCGTGGCTTCTCACGTAGCTCTCTCCTTGTCCTGAGCCCCTCTGCCGGCCGCTTCCCTTTGCGGCCTTGTGGACTCGGTTTCCCTGTGGTGCTTCCCTGCCCGTTCAAACGAACGTGCGGAGACTGTAAACAGAAACCTTTATAAAGTCAAGGGAGATGTTTTTGTAGGAAAGGGCGCTGTTCTGCCAGGAGCAAAATGTGCTGCAAAGCATGGACTCCCCAATGGGTACCGCAGGAGTAGACGAGGGGCCTGGGAAGCGCGGCGTTTAGCGGCGATCAGGGCGATCCGGGTAAAGCTCGTCGATCGTGATGAGGGCCCGGTAGGGGGCGGCCGCAGCCGCTTCGATCGCTTCGCAGCCGCCTGCCAGGCGGTCGACGACTGCGATCACGGAGACGGGCTCGAGGCCCTGCTCCTTGATCTTCTCGATCGCCTTCACGGTCGAGCCACCGCTGGTGACGGTGTCCTCGACGACGAGCACCTTGTCGCCTTCTGCGACCGGCCCCTCGACCCACCGCTGCAGGCCGTGCTGCTTGCGCTCGCCGCGGACGAAGAAGCCGACCAGGCCC